>SKTG01000117.1 GCA_007118045.1 Nitriliruptoraceae bacterium | reverse complement strand
GACCACCGCGCGCCGCCGGCCCCGCGTCCCGCGGGCCACGTCGAAGCGGGCACCGGCGGGACGGCGACCAGCGCGGCGGCGCCCACGAGGGTCACGACCAGGGGCGAGGCGAACCCGGCGAGTCCGAGACCCGTGGCCGCCACCGGGATACCGGCGAACCCCGCCCAGGCCAGCACCCGCGAGCCTCCGGCGACGGCGAGCGGCGGCATCACCAGCACGGCGGTCAAGCCGACCGCCGACCACCTGGCCGCCAGCCCGGCCTCGAGCTGGAGGGCCAGTCCGAGCGCATCGATGGGGAGCAGCAGCGCCCCGAGGTGGAAGACGACGGTCCCGACGGCGGGGAGCACGCTGCGCAGCCTCGCCCCACCGAGGATCGCCGCGCCGGTGACCGCGGCGACCACGGCGACCCGAGCGGTGACACCGAGCACCTCCCAGGTCACCGCCAGGAAGGTGGCCGCGGCGGACAGGAGCAGGCCCGCCCCCGCCGCGGCCACCCACGTCGCGGCGCTGGCGCGGGACTCCCCGGCGCCACCGATGGCTGCCGGTGGTGGTGGCGGGACGGACGGCTGTCGATCGGCGGTGCTCACCACGCTGGCCTCGTGTCGTCGGTCATCCGACGATGCAGGCCCCGCGATCTCCGCGGCACCGGGAGTCGCCCCCAACGGAACGTGGGGGCACCCCCACGCCGACGGTCGACGGCGACTACTCGATGCCGTGCTCGACCGCGTAGCGGATCAGTTCCTGCTTGCGGTTGAGGTGGAGCTTGTCCAGGATGTTGCGGACGTGGTTCTCCACCGTCTTGGCGGCGATGTGCAGCTGTTCGCCGACCTCCCGGTAGGTGTAGCCCCGGGCGACGTGTTGCAGCACCTCGCGTTCGCGTTCGCTCAGCGGGTCGGTGCCGGTCGCCTGCTTGGCCAGACGTCGGAACTCGCCGAGCACCAGCATGGCCAGGGACGGGCTGAACACGGGCTCGCCGACCGCGGCTCGCAGCAACCCCTCCCGCAGCTCGTCGCCCGGCGTGGCCTTCGTGAGGTAGCCGACCGCGCCCGCGGCCACCGCGTCCAGCAGGTCGCGCTCCTGCTCGCTGACGGTGAGCATCACGATCCTGGTCCGCTCGGCGCACGCGGCGACCACCGCGAGCCCACCGCCACCCGGCATGTGCAGGTCGCACACCACGAGATCGGGGCGTAGCTCGGCGATGCGTTCGATCGCCTCATCGGCGGTCGCGGCCTCGCCCACCACCTCGAAGCGTTCGCCGAGGTCGGCCCGGACCCCGTCGCGCCAGATGGGGTGGTCGTCGGCCAGCACGACCCGGATGGGCGGCCGACGCGGGCTCGCCTTCTGCATACGGCCCTCCGGGGGACGACGACGGGCGACGACGGGCGACGACGGGCGACCCCTACTTGTCGCCGCTCAGTGCGAAGCCGCGCGTGAACCGTTCCTGGAGCAGCATGAAGACCAGCAGCGGCGGGATCATCGTGATGACGGCACCGGCCATGATGATCCCGTAGTGGTTGACCTGCTGCTCGCTGAGGAGACGCACCAGGCCGACCTGGACCATCATGACGTCCGGGTCGGTGACCGCCCACCGCGGCCAGAGGTACATGTTCCACATGTACACCACGTCGATCACGGCGGACGCACCGATGATGTTCCAGGACAGCGGGACCAGGAAGCTCCGCAGGAACCGGAACGGACCGACCCCGTCGACCTGAGCCGCCTCCACGAGGTCCCGTGGGATGCGCAGGAAGTGCTGGCGGAACAGGAACGTGCCCGTCGCCGACGCCATGAACGGCAGGATCAGACCCTCGTAGCTGTTGAGCATCCCGAGGCTGCCCACCAGGTCGTACAGCGCCCGGATCAGAGCCTCGGTCGGCATCATCAGGGTGAACAGCACGAGCGCGAACGCCACCCCCTGCATCGGGAAGCGGAAGTAGACGAACGCGGTCGCGGCCGCCAGCGACAGCACGGTCTTGCCGAGCGTCACCATGGCCGTGACGAACACGGTGTTGACCATCATGCGTCCGAGACCGAACCGATCCATCGCGGCCCGCGCGTTGATCGCGAACTGGTCACCGATGCTCAAGCTGGTCGAGACCGAGGTGCCGAGGTCCTGGGTCGACTTGGCGAGGGCGTACAGGATCGGCGCGAGGAACAGGAACGTCGCGATGGAGAGCACGACGTGCGTGCCGACGACGGCACCACGGCTGGGTCGCATGCCGAGCTCCTACTGGTAGGTCACGCGCTTGCGGCCCTGCCGCAGCTGCACGATGGTGATGAACGCGACCGCGAGGAACAGCAGCAGCGACTGCGCGGCCGCGAGGCCGATGCGATCGTCGCGGAAGGCGTTCTCCGTGATCTCGTAGATCAGGATGCTCGTGGCGTTCAGTGGGCCACCACCGAACACCTCCGCCACCGCGTAGGCGTCGAAGAACGCGAACACCGTGCTCGTCACGAGCAGGAACAGGGTCATGGGGCTCAGCAGCGGGAAGGTGATGTGCCAGAAGCGCTGCCAGGGCGTCGCGCCGTCGACCAGCGCCGCCTCGAGGGTCTCGCTCGGCAGGCTCTGGTACGCGGCCGTGTAGAAGACGAGGTTGAAGCCGACCCGGTTCCAGATCAGGGTGAGGACCATCACGACCTGGGCGAGGGTCCGGTCACGGAACCACTCGGGTTGGATGCCGAAGGGTGCCAGGACGGCGTTGACCATCCCGAAGTTGGGGTTGAACAACGTCAGGAACACGATGCCGCTGATGGCGGTGGACAGCGCCAGCGGCCAGATCAACAGCAGGCGGTAGACGCGGCCACCGCTGATGCCGCGCTGGTTGAGCAGCGCCGCGAGGAACAGCGCGATACCGATGGTCGCGACGATGACGATCGTCGAGATGACGGCGGTGCGGACCACCGCGTCGTAGCTGGACGGGTCCGTGAAGATGCGCTGGAAGTTCTCGAGCCCCACGAACCGCCGCTGCTGGCCGTAGAAGCGCACGCTGAGCAGTGAGAGCCAGAAGGTGCGCAGCATGGGGTAGTACAGGAACAGCGACAGGATGACGATCGTGGGCAGCAGCAACCACAGCGCCGCCCGTCGCTGCGGGAAGGAGGCCGCGTGGGTCTGCGCGAAGGCCTTCCGGCCTGCCCCCTCACCGCCCGGTGACCCCGCACCGGATGTCGGGGGAGGCGACGCCTCCGTCGCCTCCCCCTTCTCGGTCAGTTGGCTCATCGCTGGTTACTCGACGTCCGCGTTGTACTCCTGCAGCACGCTGTCGGCATCCTGCTTCGAGGCCGAGAGAGCGTCCGCCGGGTCCTGGCCCTCGAACATGGCCGCCTCGGCCGCGTCGAGCACGATCGAGCGGATCTGGGGGAACTGTCCCATCACCGCGCCCTGCGTGGCGGGGCTCACCTCGGTCTGCTCGAGCTGTTCGACCGCGGTGCCGAAGTTCGGGTTCTCCTCGAACCAGCCCTCGTCCTCGAGCTGTTCCCGCGACTCGGTCCGGACCGGGAAGTAGCCGGTCGCCCGGTGCCACTCCATGTCCTGCTCCGGCTCGGACAGCCAGTTGATGAACTCCATCGCCGCGGCGATCTCCTCGTCCTCGTGATCCTCGAGGACGTAGAGGGACGCTCCGCCGATGATCGTGCCGTTGCGCTCGGCGTCGTCGGGGATGGGCAGGAAGGCGGTGCCGAGCTCGTTGCCCAGCTCGGCCACCGAGTCCTGGTAGGCGCGCACCGACGCCGTCGAGTCGACCGCCATCGCGATCTGTCCGTCTGCCATCAACGTGCGGGGGTCGTCCCAGTCCTCACGTGCACCGGAGTTGGTCCAGTAGCCCTCCGCGTCCATCTCCTGCCACCACTCCATCACGGCGACGGCCTCGTCGCTGTCGAGGTAGACCTCGTCGGCGCGTCCGTCACGACCGTTGTCGTTGCTGGCCAGCACGGCGCCCTGGTTGGCGACCATCTGCTCGAAGAACCACGAGTGGATCGGCATGCCGTAGCAGCCCTCGGACGCGCCCGAGTCGAGGATCTGCTCGCAGGCATCCATGATCTCCCCGAACCGCTGCGGCGGGTCGTCGGGATCGAGCCCGGCCTCCTCGAACATGTCGCGGTTGATCATCATGATCGGGTTGGACGAGTTGAACGGAGCGCTGTAGAGCCCCCCCGTCTCGTCGGTGTAGTAGCTCGAGACCGCGTCGATGTAGTTGTCGGCGTCGATCGCGCCCTCCTCGTCCAGCTCGTGGATCGGCGCGAAGATGCCCGAGTCACGGGCGATCTGGGTGCCGATCTCGTACAGCTGGGCGATGTGGGGCGCCTGGTCGGTGCCGGCCGCGGTGATCGACTGGTCCAGCACCTCCTCGTAGGTACCGCGGTTCTGGGCGTTGACCACGACCCCGTCGGTCTGGTCGCTGTAGGCCTGCGCCAGCTCCTCCTCGATGAAGACCTCGTCGTCACCGCCCAGGCCGTGCCAGAACGTGATCACGATGTCGTCGGGATCGCCGCCCAGCTCCTCCGCGTCGACGTCGTCCGGGTCCTCGAGGTCGTCCGCCTCGTCCTCCTCGGGCTCCGCCTGTTCGTCCCCGTCGTCGTCCATCACGTCCGTCGGCTCGCCGCCGCCGTCGTCCCCGCACGCGGTGGCGAGCAGCGCCACGGCGAGCAGGCTCCAGAACACACGCCTCATGTCTCTCTCCCTAGCCGATCACAGGTTGACCCGGTCCCCGCGGGTCCGGAAGGACCCTACCCGGCGGAGACCCACCTCGGTACGACCGGCACCGTAGGTCCGGCTCGTGACCCGACGGCGACGCCCGCACGAACACGAGGTCACGGTGGCGTCGACGTCGCGTCACCTGCCGCCTCGTCGGGGACGGTCAGGCGCACCTCGGTGCCCCGGCCGGGGCTGCTGGCGATCTCGACCTCGCCGCCGACGTCGCGGACACGGTCGCACACCGACCGCCGGAGTCCGAGCCCCGCCGTCGCTGCGGTCGGATCGAACCCGCGTCCGTCGTCGCGCACCGAGACGAACACCCCACCGAGCTCGTCCGGCTCCGCGTAGACCACGACCCGCCCCGCGCCGCTGTGCTTGCCGGCGTTGGTCAGCGCCTCGCCGACGGCGCCGGTCAACGCGGCCACGACATGGGCGTCGAGCTCAGGGAGGTCGTCGGGTACCAGCACCTCGATCCGGTTCCCGTAGGCGTTCTCGACGCGGTGGGCGGCGGCCCGTACCGCGGTCGCCAGGTGTTCGCCCTCCTCGGACGTCCCCGGCTCGGCCTGCAGGAAGGTCCGTAGCTGGCGCTCCTGGTCGCGAGCGAGACGGGCCAGCTGGGGGTCGTCCGCCCGGCGCTCCACGACGGCCAGGGTCTGCAGCACCCCGTCGTGGAGCTGTCGAGCGACCTCCTCGCGGGTCCGTAGCGCCGCGACGGAGCGCTCCGCCTCGACCACGCGCCGTTCGGCGGCGCGGAGCAGCCCCATCGCGTACCCCGCGATGCCGCCGGCGAGCGCGAACATCACGGTGGTGGTGACCAGCGAGAGCGTCTGCTCGGGCGTGAGCACGCCCAGCCACGGGTCGGACACCGGCTGGACGTTGAGGGTCGAGGAGATCGCCCGGGCGATGCCGAGGGCGCCACCGGTCAGCGCGCCGGCTGCGGGGCCGAGGGCGACGCCGGCGGAGAGCACCGCGGCGATCGGCCAGGCGACGCCGAGCGGCTGCTCACTCGTGAACACGTGCGGAGCGCGGTACACGAACCCGTCGACGAGCTGCAGGGCCATGGCGACGCCCACCTCGACCCCGACCACCGGGGCGGTCACCAGCCGGCCGGGCGCGCTGCGCAGCAGCACGGTGAGCCAGACGGTGACACCCAGCGCAACGACGACCAGGGCCACCGCCGTGAGCGGCGCGACCAGGTTGCCGCGCGCCAGGGCAAGCACGGTGGCCATCCAGATCCAGGCGAGCCACCGGAACACGGCCAGGCCGCGCAGCACGCCGGCTCGCATCTGTTCCATGCCCGCCACGCTAGGTCGACCGCCCGCCCTGGCACCGACGGAGCCCCCAGGAGCGCCCGCGAGCCGTGGGGTGTCCGAGCCGTCACCGACGCCGGTCGGGCCCCGCAGCCCCCGAGGACGCGGGGCCCGACCGGGCGTCAGGCCGTGCCGGACGGGCCACTGACCCCGAGGCCCGCGTGCGCCGCGGCCAAGCGCGCCACCTGCAGCCGCGACGCGGAGCACGACACGTGATCGAGGCCGTACCGGTGGGCGAGCGCGATCGAGTCGGGGTCACCCCCGTGCTCGCCGCAGATCCCGGTCACCAGCCCCGGAGCCACCTGGCGCCCCTCGTTCACCGCCAGCTCGACGAGCCGGCCGACCCCGTCGGGGTCGAGCGTGCGGAACGGGTCGACCGGCAGCAGCTTGAGCTCGAGGCCACGCGGGATGTAGGTCGCCTCGACGTCGTCCCTGGACAGCCCGAACGTCAGCTGTGTCAGGTCGTTCGTGCCGAACGAGAAGGCGTCGACCTGCGGCGCCAGCACCTCGGCGCGCAGCGCGGCCCGCGGCGTCTCGATCATCGTGGCCGTCGTGTAGTCGACCTCGATACCGGCCTCGTCGAGGACCCCCCGCGCGACGTCGTGGATCAGGGCAACGCCCCACTCGAGCTCCTGCGACGTGCCCACCAGGGGCAGCATGATCTCGGGCTTCGGATCTCCGCCCGCTCTCCGGCGGGCGACCGCGGCCTCCATGATGGCCCGGACCTGAGCCCGGTAGACCTCGGGCCGCAGCACCCCGAGCCGGATCCCTCGGACGCCCAGCATCGGGTCGTGCTCCTCGAGCTGCTCCGCGACCTCCATCAGCCCGCGCTCCTCGTCGGTCAGCTCACCGAGCGCCTCCTTGATGTGCAGCTCCTCGACGCTGGGCAGGAACTCGTGCAGCGGCGGGTCCAGCAGACGGATGACCACGCGCATGCCGTCCATCGCCTCCAGCAGCTGCTCGAAGTCGTCGCGCTGCGCCGCCTCGAGCGCCACGAGCGCCTCGCGTTCCTCGTCCGGCGAGTTCGACAGGATCACCTGCTGGATCAGGGGCAGACGATCGCCGAGGAACTGGTGCTCCGTGCGGCACAGCCCGATGCCCTCCGCACCCGCGGCCAGCGCCCGACGGGCGTCGTCTGGGGTGTCGGCGTTCGCGAACACGTGCAGCCGGCGGCGCTCGTCGGCCCAGGCGAGCAGGCGGGCGACGTTCGGGTCGTCCTCGGGGATCTCCAGCTCCACCTCGCCGGCCACGACCTGCCCGGTCGTGCCGTCGATCGAGATGACGTCGTCGGCGTACAGGACCGTGTCACCGACGGTGACCGTGCCGGCCTTGGTGTCGATGCGCAGCTCGTTCGCCCCGCACACGGCCGGCTTGCCGTACCCACGGGCGACGACGGCGGCGTGGCTGACCAGCCCACCACGGGCCGTCAACAGCCCGGCCGAGGCCACCATGCCCTCCAGGTCCTCCGGCGAGGTCTCCGGCCGGACCAGCACCACGGCCTCGCCGGCGAGGCCACGCTCCTTCGCCTCCTGCGAGGAGAGCACGATGTGTCCGACCGCCGCGCCGGGCGATGCCGCGAGACCGGTCGTCAGGGGCTCACCGGCGCCCGGGGCGAAGCGCGGGTGCAGCAGAGCTTCGAGTTGAGCCGGCTGCACCCGGGTGACCGCCTCGTCGATCTCGATCAGCCCCTCGTCGACCATGTCGACCGCCATCTTCAGCGCGGCCGCG
>SKTG01000315.1 GCA_007118045.1 Nitriliruptoraceae bacterium | reverse complement strand
TCACCGCCGTTGCCGTCGTCATCGGAGTCGTCGGACGACCCGTCGGCACCCCATCCGTCCGCCGTGGCGTCATCCGAGCCTTCGTCGCGGGGCAGCTCGCCAGCGAGCCATGCCTCGTAGGCTTGCCGCCCCGTGACCAGCCACGGGTAGATCGGGCTGGCCAGGATCACGACCAGCACCAGTGGCGAGACCGGCGGCACCCCGAAAGCCAGCCCCAACGCCACCCCGAGGATCACCGCGACGACGAGCGTGGTCACGAGCGGGTGGCGCAGCGCCCAGCGGCCGGGCCGGGTCGGCCCGTCGTTGAGCTCCCACTGACGTATGCGGAGGTCCTCGGCCAAGCGCACCAACCGCTCGATCACGTCCGCGTCTCCGACCAGGTCGATGACGCCACGGTACGAGGCGTCACCCCGAGGCGCGAGCGCCGTTCGACCCTTCATCTGCTCCCGGATGCACCCGTGCGTCTCGACCCACGGAGGCTGCCTTCAGGGGGGCTCGGCTGCGAAGGCGCCACCCCGCGACACCCTGCGGCGAACGGCGCCGGATCACGGCCGCGACACCCCGCGGCGGGCGGGCCGATCCGCGGTTCAGCCCGCGTGCCCCGGGTAGGCGTGCCGGTAGGTCACGCTGATCCTCGGGCCCGCCGTGGCGACCTTCGGGACCGCGTGCCGCCAGGTGCGCTGGAACGAGCCGCCCATGACCAGCAGGTCGCCGTGACCGAGCCGGAACGTCAACGAACTGCCACCCTCCGCCGGCTTCGCCTTGAACGGCCGTGCCTGCCCCAGCGAGACGATGGCGATCGTCGCGCTCGGCAGATCGCGCGCGATGCGATCGCCGTGCCAGGCCACGGAATCGCGCCCGTCCCGGTAGAGGTTGACGCCCACCCGCTCGAACGGGACGCCGTAGCGCTCGCCGAGTAGCTCCCCCGCAGCCGCGAAGGTCGCCAGCCGCCCGGTCAGCTCCCCGACCGGCACGCTGGCCGTCAGCCGCGGGCGCAGGACGTCCTCGCCCTGGATCCGCTCCGTGCCCTGCTGCCAGGTCAGTTCGTCCACCACGACGTCGAACAGCCCGTCGGCGCCGGACAACCAGGCCGGCTGATGGTCGAGCCAGGCGCCGTGGGCGAGCTGATGGCGGACGAGCCCCTCGAAGCCGGCGTCGCCCCCGGCGGCCTCGCCGAGCTGCCCGTCGGCGACGGCGAAGAGGGACGACTGCCACGGCTCGGTCTGGAGCATGCCGCCATCGTAGCGAACGCACGTTCGGCTAGCGTCGCCGGCCGCTCCCGTTGACGCTCGGTCGCTCGGTGTCGTCCGAACGACGCGCGTTGCCGCTCAACCAACCTGCTTCGGCGCCTCTCGCCGCTGGTCACCCGGGGCACTCGCGTCCGTTCGTGAGCCGGTTCCTCGACCGGCTCTCGTCGTCCTGGTCAGCTCTCGTCGATGTCACGGTCGACGTAGAGGTCGAAAGCCAGCTGATCCGAGGTCGGGTCGGCGCGGTACGGCTCGAGGTCGGTGATCCCGGCGTCGCGCAGCACCTCGTCGTCGAGCAGCAGCTGGCCCGTGCGGTCCGCGGGTGGACGCACGAGCACCTCGTAGGCGGCGTCGGCCACGATCTCCGGGGTCCGGCTGCGCTGGATCGCCTCGTCGCCGCCGAGGAGGTTCTGCACGGCCGCGGTCGAGATCATCGTCCGTGGCCACAGCGAGTTGACCGCGACGGCGTCTTCGGCGAGCTCCGCGGCGAAACCGAGGGTGCACATGCTCATGCCGTACTTCGACAACGTGTACCCGAGGTGCGGGCCGAGCCACTTCGGGTCGAGGTCGATCGGAGGTGACAGCGTGAGGACGTGCGCGTGGTCCGACTCGCGCAACCACGGCATCGCGGCGCGTGTGAGCATGAAGGTGCCACGCACGTTGATGGACTGCATCAGGTCGTACCGCTTCGGATCGAGCTGCTCCGTACCGCGCAGGTCGATGGCGCTCGCGTTGTTGACCACGATGTCGACACCGCCGAACGTCTTCGCGGCGTCGGCGACGAACGCGGCGACCGTCTCGTCGTCGCGGACGTCACCCACGACCGGGAGCGCCCGGCCACCGGCCTCCTCGATCGCCTCGGCGGCCGTGTGGATCGTGCCGGGCAGCTTCGGGTGTGGCTGATCGGTCTTGGCGAGCAGCGCCACGTTGGCACCGTCCTCGGCCGCCCGCACGGCGATGGCCAGGCCGATGCCGCGGCTGCCGCCCGACATCACGATCGTCCTGTCGCGCAGCGTGCCGGCCATGTCTCGCTCCTCGTCGTCGTCGGATCGCAGGACCGGGACGGTAACCGGCGACGAGGTGGTGCCCGGACCACCGCCGAGCTCCGATACGAGGCGCCGCAACGTCGTCGGAGCCGTGGAACGGTCGCGTACGCCGGGATGCGACGGACCGGCCGCTACCGTCCGGCCCGGTCGCGGGCGCCGTCCTCGTGCTGGTCGCCAGGCCGGTTCACGACGTGACCGGCGGGCTGCGCCGAGGTCGCCGCGGACGTGCAGCGGGGCGACGGTCACGTGCCCTGGCCCGCCATCGTCACCTCGTTCCAGGAGAGACGTGATGCCCACCGAGGTGGCCGATGTCGTCGGCTGGGTGCGTCGTATGGCGCCCGGGCTGCTCCTGGCGCTCGCGGTCGCGGCCGGCGCCGGCATCGTGGCGCTGGGGCTCCCGGCCACGATCGGCCCGGTGCTGCTCGCGGTGGTCGGAGGGCTCGTGATCGGCAACGCGGTCCGCCTACCCCCGACCACGTCGCCGGGGCTGGGGTTGGCGAGCAAACGCATCCTGCGCCTGGGGGTGGTGCTGCTCGGGGCACGCCTGACCCTCGGCGACGTCGTGGCGATCGGAGGGCCGGCGATCGGTGTGGTGGTCCTGTGCCTACTGATCGCCGGCGCGGTCGTGGCGCTCGCGGCGCGCGTCACCGGGATACCTCCCCGCCTGGCCGTGCTCATCGGCGTCGGAACGGCGATCTGCGGCAACTCGGCCATCATGGCGACGGCCCCGGCGATCGACGCGGAACAGCGAGAGATCAGCTTCGCCGTCGCGACGATCACCGTGTTCGGCACCCTGGCCCTGCTCACGTTCCCGCTGATCGGTCACCTCACCGGCATGTCCGACGCGGTGTTCGGCTTCTGGGCGGGCCTGGCGATCAACGACACCAGTCAGGTCGTCGCCGGCGGCGCGGCCTACTCGTCTCAGGCGCTCGACGTCGCGACGGTCGTCAAGCTGGTGCGCAACATGTTCATCGCTCCGGTGGTGCTGCTGGCGGGGGTCTGGGCGGCGCGTCGGCACGTGCACGCGGGGGGCGCGACACGCGGATCCGTGCGCAGCGCGTTCCCGGTCTTCGTCCTCGGGTTCCTGGCGCTGGCGGTGCTGCGCTCGGTCGGACTCATCGGCGACGAGCTCGCCGAGGTGCTGGGGGTCGTGGCCACCACGGCCATCACCATCGCGATCGCGGCCGTGGGGCTCAGCACGCGGCTGCAGGACCTGCGGTCGATCGGCATCCGCCCGTTCGCGGTCGGGATGACCGCAGCGGTGGCGCTGGCGGCGGTCGCCCTCGGCTTCGCCACGCTGCTCGGCTGACGGCGGAAACGTCGGCCGGAGCGCCTCAGCGACGAGCTGTGCCCGCGTCGAGGAAGGGGCCCACGATCCGCCCCAGCAGCCGCACGCCGCTCCTCGCTCCGGGATCGGCGACGTCACCCTCCCCCGCGGACCTCGCCGGGGCGGGGCGACGATCGACCTCCGGGTACTCGTCGAAGAGGTAGGGCGCGAGCTGCGCCTCGAGCGATCGCTCGTGCTCGACCTCGATGCCGACCACGAGCACCAGGCCGGCCGGTGCGACCGCGCGGATCGCCGTGACCAGGCCCTGCGCTCCGACCCGGCTGAGGTCGCACAGGACCAGGTCGTAGCTGCGTGGCTCGACGTCCTCGGCGGTGGTCCACGCACCCAGCTGCTCGAGGCCGAGCTCCGAGAGCAAGGCCATGACCGCGCGACGGTGCGACGGACGGGCATCGACCGAGTGGCACGTGACCGGCAGGTCCGGTGCCGCGCCGACGGAGTAGCAACGGGCGGCGATGGCACCGAAGCCGGCACCGAGGTCGAGCACGCGAGCGGCCCGGGTGGCGGCTCCCAACCAACCGAACAACGCCGCGGACTCCTCGGACACGGCCGGTGTCGGCTCCACCTCGACGATGTAGCGCGCCCGTGCCGTGCGCCGGAGCTCATCGCTGCGAGCCCGGGTCGACGGACCGCTGCGAGCCTCGCTCCACGGACCACTGCGATCCTCGATCGACCGACCGCTGCGCGCCTCGATCCGGGCATCCGGACCGCCGATCGCACGTGCGCGGAGATCGGCCCGGTCGCCGGCCAGCTGCGCCAACCGCTGCCGGCCACCCACCCCGAACCTCGCCAGCACGTCACGAGCGACCCCGGGCCGGTGGCGTCCCCGCCTCGGCGCCCGCGTCGAGGTGTTGCGACCGTGGAGCATCACCAGGAAGTGGCCGGGGCCGAGCACGGTGGCTCGGGGTCCCACGGTCGTGTGGTCGACGACGCCGAACGGCTCGTCGGCCCGGAACGGGCCACGCTCCACCCGGCAGTAGAAGGGGCTGCTGCGTGACCGCCAGTCGTACACCGCACCCGAGCCGACGTCGCACGCGTACCCGTGGTTGAACTGCAGGAAGTCACGGGTCGTGTCGTGTCGCAGCAGGTGTCCCGCGACGCGCGGGTGGTACAGGTCGTCGGAGTCGATGCGGGCGAACAGCGCGCGGTCGTGGACCGGGAGCCGCGACCGCCGTTCGGCCCATTCATCGGTGTGGACGAGCCGGACGCGGTCGTCACCCAGCGCGGACGCCCACGGTGCGGTGAGGTGCTCCAGCTCGCGGTCGCAGACCAGCCAGTACTCGAACGTGGGGTGCTCCTGGCGCAGGATCGAGGTGAGCGTGAACGCGCGCCAGTGCCGGAACCGCTCCGCCGTCCAGGTGGGGTCCGAGCGCTCCGAGGACAGCGGGAGGGCGTTGAAGCAGGTCCAGAAGACCAGCTGCCCGCTCGCCGTCCGGCTCGCCTCCGCGCGCGACCCCGGCCGGCGCGTCCCGACCATCCTGACGCGCGCGCCGGCGCCGGTCCCCTGCGACCTCACGGGTGTGCCCCCGAGCGATCGAGGCGGTGGAACACGCCGGGACGCAACTGAGCGGTGGCGAAGCCGGCACGGCGGAAGCGTCGTTGCGCCTCGGCCTCATCGCGGGAGGGCACGAGCGTGGCCACGTCGCGAGCTCGGATCAGGCTCGGGTTGTAGGTGAAGTGCGCATCGTCGGAGCGCAGATGCCCGTCGTGCTCGACCCAGTCGATCGGCCGACCCGTGCACATGTGCGTGGGCAGGACGCGTTCCGAGGCGTGCCGCAGCCGGACCTGACCGATGGCCGGGTCGTCGGCCAGCAGCTCTCGCGCGCGGTGGAGCCAGCTCGGATCGAGGGTCCCGGCCCACCACGAGTCGTCGAGCATGAGGACGTACTGGACGCCGTCGCGAGCGGCGATGTCGGCGAGCAGCCGCGATCGCGCCACTCCCCCGGTCATGCCGCGTCCCCGGTCCACGAGATGGTCGACGACCGGGATCCCGGGGTCGTCCCCCGACCTCACGCGGACGTCGGCATCCGTGCACGCCGCGATCGGTGACCGTTGCAGCAGACCGGGAGCGACGACGTCCAGCGAGCCGGCCGTACGACGCAGCTGCTCGCCGCCCCTCTCGACCAGGATGGCCACGCCGACGTCGACGAGGTCGCTCTCGGCCCGGTCGACGGACCGACCCGCGTCCGCGGGCCCGAGGACGTACTGGCCCTTGCCGTCCAACTCGACGAACGTGGCGTTGAACGCGAAGTGCGAGCGCCACAGCTCGACGCAGGCCCGTTCGTGGTCGCGGCGTCCGTCGTCGAGCCAGAGCTCCCAGTCGGCCGCCCGCGTGGGCGCGAGCGCGAAGAGGGCGGCCTGCCGTCCCACGGTCCCCGGCGGACCGTCGACCAGGAACTGCTCGAAGGGTCCCGGCGGAGTGCGTTCGTACCAGGGGTAGCTGCGGCCGTCGTCGCAGCGTCGTGGCCGCAGTGGCGCGTCGAGCACCGTTGCGGCGTCCCGCAGGCCGAGCGAGGCCAGCAGACCTCGCGTGGTCTCCGCGTAGCCGGGATCGTGTTCGAGCGCGATCACCTCGGCACCGTGGCGCCGGGCGTGCAGCGCGAGGACGACGGTCGAGATGCCGCTACCGGCCTCGAGGATCCGGCGTGGTCGTCGCACCTCGAGCCGTGCGGCCAGCTCGACCGCGACCGCGCGGCTGATCGGCCAGGAGCCCCACGGCAGGCGCGGGTCCTCGAGGACCTCGTGGACGTCCCGGACCACGGCCCGTCCGGGCGTCACCGTGACCACCGGATGCTCCGGTGGACGACCGTTCGATGCTCGACCGGCGGTCGGAGATGGCGGCCGCGGCTCGGGGCGCTCGCCACCCGGGTCAGGCGACATCGAGGTGTCAGCGGGTCCGTGGGCACGCCGCGTTCCCCGAGTGACGTCGCCGGGCCCGGCGGACGGGGCCGCGGCGATCGAACGGGCCCGGGACCCTGCGCCCGTGGTGGCGACGGACCGCGACGTAGCGACCTCCCGGGTCCCCGGCACCGCGCGCGGAGTGGTGGCGGATGGAGCCCGAGCGGCCTCTCGGACCGCGGACCCCGCACTCGTGGTGGTGGTGACCACGGGCACGGCGTGACCGTTCCACCTCGTCGTGCCCCAGGACGCCGCCGCGGTCGCCGCATCGAGCAGTCGGCGCAGCCGAGCCTGGTCGGCCTCGAGCTCACGCAACACGGCCGGTTCGGCGTGGATCGTCGCCAAGCGAGCGAGAGCCGCAGAGAGGTCGTCGTGGTCGAGGTCCCCGGCGAGGTACCGCGTGTAGGCCGTGTGAGCGCGACGGTGCAGTTCCCGCAGTCGACGGCTCACGCGCACGCGGTTCGCGGAGCGGTGGCCGGTGGTCGGATCACGGGTCAGCGACCCCGCCCGTTCCCGCGAGGTGTAGAGCGGCTCGTCGACGTAGGCCACGGGGCCGATCATGTGCATCGTGAGCATGAAGAACGTGTCGTAGCCGATGCGGAAGCCGCCGTAGAAGCCCCCGATGCGACGCACCACCTCCACGTCGAACAACGACACGATCGGCGCGACGTGGGTGAAGCGCGATCCCACCGGCCCGGTCACGGCCGGGAACCGGATGACCCGGTCGGGCTCGTCGGCACCCCCGGCCAGCTCCTGACGTCTCATGGCGGAGACGGCGGCGACGGCGTTGCGCTCCCTCGTCGCGCCGAGCAGCCGCGCGAGGCGGGTCGGCGCGCTCGTGTCGTCCGCGTCCTGCACCAGCAGGTAGCGGTCCGGGGTCGCTCCGAGCACCACGGCGTCGGCGTAGTAGCGGCCTCGGTTGGCGCCCAGGTCGAAGCGCACCAACCGCGGATCGTCGAGGTGCGCCAGACGGTCCCATGGAGGGTCGGGATCGCCGTCGTTGACCACCACGATGGTCAGGTCGGTGTGGGTCTGCGCGAGCAGGCTCTCGACCGCCTGCGTGACCTGGTCGGGACAGCGGTGGTAGGGCACCGACGCCGTCACCCGCGGTCCGATCGCGTCCGGCCGACGAGCGTTGCGGTCCTTGGCGGGTTCGCCGGTGACCGGGGGGGCGGTCGCTCCCTCGTTCTCGCGCGCGTCCGCCGGGCGGGGCGTGGC
>SKTG01000471.1 GCA_007118045.1 Nitriliruptoraceae bacterium | reverse complement strand
GACATGAACCTGATGCGGCGCAACGTCGGCCAGCTCACGATCGCTGCGGCGATGGTCAACGATCTCATCGGTTGGTTGCTGCTGGGTGCTGTGGTGGGCGTGTTCACCGCGGGCACGATCGACGGCCCCGCATTGGCGTTGAGCTTCGGTCTGGTGCTGGTGTTCCTCCTCGGGGCGCTGACCATCGGCCAGCGCTTCGCCGATGGGATCCTGCGCCGTGCCAGACGCGTCGGCGGCTTCGGTGCGGCCCTGTCCGCGACCCTGTTCGTGACCTTCGTGCTGGGCGCGATCACCCAGGCGCTGGGCGTGGAGGCCGTGCTCGGCGCGCTGATCGCCGGGATGATCCTCGGCCGCTCGCGCTACCAGCGCACCGACGTCAAGCGTGCCATAGCGGTGATCGGCAACGGGGTCTTCGCCCCGATCTTCTTCGCGACCGCAGGGCTCTACGTCGACCTCGCGGTGCTCCTCGAGCCGCAGGCACTGACCTGGGCGGGGATCGTCCTGATCGTCGCCTCGGTGGCCAAGCTCGCAGGGAGTTATCTCGGCGGGCGCTTCTCGGGGCTGACACACGTCGAGAGCTTGGCCGCGGGGATCGGTCTGAACGCGCGGGGGGCGATGGAGATCGTGCTGGCGACCGTCGGGCTGTCGTTGGGGGCGCTCAACGAGACCTCCTACGCCATCGTCGTGCTGATGGCCGTGGCGACCTCCATGGCCGCCCCGCCGCTGCTGCGCCCCGTGCTGCGCCGCCTGCGTGCTGCACCTGAGGAAGAGCAACGACTCCGACGTGAGCAGGTCCTCGCCGAAAGCCTCATCGCCAACGCTCGTAGCGCCCTGCTGCCGACCCGCGGCGGGCTGAACTCGGCGTTGGCGGCCCGGGTGGTTGACGCGCTGCTGGAGCCGAGCGCGCCGGTGACCGTGCTCAGCCTGCGCCCGACGGGCGCACCCGACCCCGACCTCGACGGGACCATCCACCTCTTGGGCGAGCGGTCCGTCGACGTACGCATCGAGACCCAGTCGGATGTGGGTTCGGCCATCCTGGCCGAGGCGAGGCTGGGCTACGGGCTGCTGACCCTCGGGCTCAACGAGGACTACAGCGGCTCACACCAGCTCTCCGAGCCGCTCCAGCAGGTCATCGCCCATGCGCCGATCCCGTTGCTGCTGGTCCGTCGCGCCGCGCGGACCCACGACATCGGTGACCTCGAAGACCTCAGTATCCGCCGCGTGCTCCTGGGCGTCACGGGCACCCGCCCCGGGCGCGCCGCCGAAGAGCTCGCCTATCGGCTCTCCCTCGCCTTCGATGCCGACGTACTCGCCGTGCACGTGATCACCCGCGACCTCAAGGGCGAGAGCTCGTCCCCGGCGGTCGAGCAACACCTCGCACGCGTCCAACAGGTCGCCGCCTCGCTCGGTGTCGGCAGCGCCACCGCGGTGCGACACGGAGCGGTGGCTGCCGACGAACTGCTCTGGGCAGCCGACGAATGGGACGCCGACAGCATCGTGCTGGGCACCACGGTGCGCACCGCCAACGGCCGGCCCTTCCTCGGCCACGGCACCGAATGGCTGCTCGAACACGCCCGCCAACGGGTGCTCGCGGTCGTCTTCCCATCGGGAGAGAACAGCGACGACGGCCACCACGGCTGAAACACGATCCCGGACGTCGCCACGAGCCGGCGGCGCATCGTCGGCCGTGACATCAGCTGGGACGACTGGCGCCACCAGGCCTGACCGTTGCGGGGACGCGGGGCACCTACGCTGGGATCATGGCGAACGCCACCGGGGTCGACGAGGCGCTAGCCGCCGGCGACGCGGCGCTGGCGCGCGGTGCCTGGGATGACGCGCGTGCCTCCTTCGAGGAGGTGGTGCGGACCACCGAGGGGGACGTAGCCCACGCGACGGCCGAGGCGCTCGAAGGGCTCAGTTGGGCGGCGTGGTGGCTCGAGGACGTCGAGGCCTGCCTCGACGCCCGCGAGCGCGCCTACCTCGCCTACCGCGACCGTGGTGAGGTTCGCGGTGCGGCGCGCATGGCGCTTTGGCTGAGCGACGACCACATGGAGTTCCGCGGGGCGGGCGCGGTCGCCGGCGGCTGGCTGGCCCGTGCCCGCCGGCTCCTCGACGACCTCGAACCGTGTCCTGAGCACGGGTGGCTCGACCTGTTCGCGGCACACGAGACCCTCGAGCGCCACGACCACGTCGCAGCCCGACGGCTGGCGGGGCAGGCTCGTGGGCTCGGGCGGCAGCTGGCGCAGCTGGACCTCGAGATGTTCGGGTTGGCCACCGAGGGCGTGGCGATGGTCGCGGCCGGCGAGGTGGACGCCGGCCTGCAGGCGCTCGACGAGGCGGCGACGGCCGCCCTCGCCGGCGAGTACGACAACCTCGTACCGGCGGCGTGGACGTGCTGTCTCGTCATGGCCACCTGCGAGCAGGTCCGCGACTACGACCGCGCGGGGCAATGGTGCCAGCAGATCGAGGCGTTCGGCCGACGGCTCGACGCCCGCTTCCTGCGGGGCGTGTGCCGCGCCCACTACGGGGTGATCCAGACCTGGCTGGGTGACTGGGAGGCCGCCGAACGGGAGCTGGTCGCGGCCGTCGACACCCTGACGATCAACCGGCCCGCGTGGCTCGCCGATGCGACCGTTCGGCTCGGGCACCTACGCCGGCGGCAGGGACGCTGGACCGAGGCCGAGGCGCTCTTCGACCAGGCGGCCGGGCATCCGCTCGCGCTGCCCGGCCGGGCCGCGGTGCACCTCGATCGCGGAGACGCGGACACGGCGCGCGACCTGCTCCAGCGGGCCTTGCGTGTCCTGCCGCCGGAGCACCGTCCCGCCCGGGCCGACGCCCTGGAGCTACTGGTACAGGCACGGGTCGCCCTGGACGACGTGGCCGGAGCCGTAGCCGACCTGGAGGAGCTGCGGTCCGTCGCGGCGGCCGTGCGGACCGATGCGCTGTCTGCCGCTGTTGCGCTCGCCGAGGGTGTGGTCGCCGCGGCGGGCGGCGGCCATCGTCGGGCACGCGACCACCTCGCCGACGCGGTCGACCGGTTCGTCCGCTGCGGCGCTCCGGTCGAGCTCGCCCGTAGCCGCGTCGAGCTCGGCTGCTCGCTGGCTGCGCTGGGACGCACCGCCGAGGCCCAGCGGGAGGTGCGGCTCGCGCTGGAGGGGCTCGAGGACCTCGATGCGGTGGTCGAACGGGATCGGGCGCGCGCGCTACTCGAGCGGCTCGAAGGGTCAGGACCCGCCCGGACCGGCGGCCTCGACACCGACGAGGAGCACCAGGTTCTCACGCCGCGCCAGGTCGAGGTGCTGCGCCTGGTCGCCGAGGGGTTGTCGGACCAGCAGATCGCGGAGCGGCTCGTCCTGAGCCCGCACACCGTCCACCGCCACGTCGCCAACATCTACGTGCGGTTGGGGTGTTCGTCGCGCCCCGCCGCAGTTGCCGAGGCGACACGCCTCGAACTGCTGTAGGGGATGGCCTGAGCAGGCCATCCCGGGCCGGCTACCGAGGTTGGCCTCCACAGGCGAAGTCGCGCCGGGGGTTGGTGCTCCAGACTCGTTGCGACGTTGGTTCCCGACCTTCGGAGCGATCATGCAGGAGCTACTGGACGTCAAGCAGGCGGCACGGACGACCTGGCAGACCGGCGACTACGACGCCATGATGCGTCAGGAGCACCTCTACGGGGTGGGGCAGCGGCTGGTCCGCCGCCTCGGCGTGGCGCCCGGTGACCGGGTGCTCGACGTGTGCTGCGGCACCGGCAACGCCGCCATCCCAGCTGCCGCGGCCGGGGCCCAGGTGACGGGGCTCGACCTCGCACCGGCGATGCTGGATGTCGCCGCGCGCCGCGCCGCTGACGCCGGTACGTCCGTCGAGTGGGTCGAGGGCGACCTCGAGGAGTTGCCGTTCGACGATGGCAGCTTCGACGTGGTGCTGTCGACCTTCGGT
Source organism: Nitriliruptoraceae bacterium (assembly GCA_007118045.1). GTDB lineage: Bacteria > Actinomycetota > Nitriliruptoria > Nitriliruptorales > Nitriliruptoraceae > SKTG01. The sequence continues at coordinate 3,841 of SKTG01000471.1, read as the reverse complement.
GCCATGTTCGCGCCACGGCACGAGGTCGCGGCCGACGAGATGGCGCGGGTGCTGCGCCCCGGTGGTCGGCTGGGTGACTGCAGCTGGACGCCGGAGGGCGCCATCGGCGACTTCTTCCGCACGGTCGGCGCCTACCTCCCGCCGTTGCCCGCGATCGTGGATCCGCCCCCCTTGTGGGGTGACGAGGAGCACGTCAGCGAACTCTTCGAGGGCACTGGCATCGCCCTGGAGTTCGACCGGGAGGCGTGGGACATCGGCCACCCCTCGACCGACGCGGCGGTCGACTGCTACACGACCACCTTCGGTCCCGTCGTGGAGGCGCGGATGCTGGCCGAGGAAGCCGGCAGCCTCCCACGACTCCGCGAGGACATGCGCGCCCTGTTCGCCCGCCACGACCGGGAGGACGGGGAGCGAGTGGTGTTCCCCGCCGAGTACCTGGTGACGACCGGGAGGAAGCAACCATGAGCACCGTCGAGCAGATCTACCGCGCCGGCGCGGGCCTGCCCGACTGGGCGGAGCAGGTCCTGCAGCGCCGCACCTACGCGGTGATCGCCACCAGCAACCCGGACGGCTCGCCCCAGACCGTGCCGCTCCTGTACACCTTCGACGGTGAGCGGTTCCTGTTCGAGTCGCGGTCGACCACCCGCAAGGTGCGCAATCTCACCGATCGGCCGCATGCCCGAGTGCTCGTGCAGGGCCCACCCGACGACTCGTGCTGGATCGCTGCCGAGGGGTCCGCCGAGATCGTCGGCGGTGCGGAGGCCCAACGGCGCAACGCCACCGTCGCCGAGCGCTACCTCACCGATGCGGGCCGAGTCGGCTGGGCGCGCACGGTCGCGCCGGTCGAAGATGTCAGCATCGGGTTGGTGCCCGAACGCTGGAGCTGGTGGAGCCCGGAGGCCATGTTCGGCGTGATCAGCGATCACGGCTACACCGAGGAAGAGGCCGCCGGCTGGTTCCTCCCGATGGATGCCTGACCAACCGGAGGGATCGGTTACCGACATCTCGAGGGACGGGCCGCAGCCGTTCGTTGCAGCGCACGTGGGTCTGCTGATGACGCCATGCCGACCCGACCGTGCCGTCACCCCGGAGCAACGGTGCACCATGGCCGCGGGCTGGACGGAGGCGGCCCGGGGACGACGGCGGCTCACTCAGCGCCTCCGGCTACGTCTCCTCCCGTGTGCAATACCTGTACTTCGGCGTCGACGTCGACGCGATCGGGCTCAGCACCCACGACTACGTGATCCGATACCGCTACCGCGGCTTCCGCCTGTTGGTCCACGGGGACGATGGCTTGTTCCTCGTCCCGACACGGTGGTCACGCGCGAGCTCCACGCTCATGGTCCCGCTCGACGAGTCGGTCCGAGTGCAGTTCCGGTTCGTGGACCTCCCACCGAACGGTGCGGAGTGAGCCTGGATCGACCGGAGGACGATCGCGAGTGGACGCGGCCGTCCGTCGCCTCGAACCCGGGCCATGCTGGAGGCGTCGCTCAGGCGTCACACTGCCGCGAGACCCAGTCGCGGAACTGGTCGCTGTCCATCTCCGCCCCGGGACCCGCCCAGGTGGCCCGTCGGCCCCGCACGTCGAGATGTATGGCGGTGGCCATCAGCCCCAGTCCGATCTCGCAGCCCACCGCGTCCAACGTCACTCGCGCCAGGTCGACGGGGGAGATCCGGGGGCAGCGGATGTCGGCGGCGCGTCCTGCGAGATGCTGGCTGTCGCTCGCACCGCCCACGGCATCGTTCAGGGCGGGGTGCCGGTAGGCCGACTCGACGATGACGGGAGCGCCCAACCGATCGCGGAGACGCTGGAGGGCCTCGACCAGCCGGGGGTCGATGCGGGCGTACTGCGCTCTCTGGCCGTGATCATCGAGGCGCGGCGCCGCGAGCTCGCGCACCCGAAAGCCGCGCGAGAGGCACGCGTCGAGCACGTTCTCAACCCCTACGAGCGGCACCGGGTCCAGATCCCCCGGGTCGACCGGATCGGAGTAGTCCAGGTCGTCGTCCGGGTCGTCGGCGACGGTGAGCGTCGCCATCGGATAGGCGACCAGCTCGCCGCGCTCAGCGCGGATCTCGGCCCACCGATCGTCGACCCATGCCGCGAAGTCGGCATCGGTCATCTCGACGCGCCCCCACGTCCAGTTCTTCCGGTGGCCGCGCACGTCGACGTGGATGAGGTCGCCGGCGAAGGCCAGGCCGATGTCGGGACCGAGAGCTCGAAGGGCCGCCTCGGCGAGCGCGAGGGCGTCCACCTCGGCGCTCAACGCCCAGATGTCGGCGGCGCGTCCCTGCACGTGCTGACCGTACTCCGAGCCCCCGAGGCGCGCGTTCAGCGCCGGATAGCGGTAGCCGGAGCTCACCATGACCGGCACGTGCACACGGTCGCGGATGCGTTGGAGCGCATCGACCAGGCGCGGGTCGATGCGGGCGTACCGCGCCTTCTCGTCGCGATCGTCGGGACGGGGGGCCGCCAGCTGACGTACCCAGACGTGGGGGGCCAAGCGCTCGTCGAGCCGTTCGCCGACCTCGACCAAGGGGACCTCCGGCAGGTCGCCCTCGCCGTCGGGATCCATCGGCGCGCTGTAGTCGATGTCGTCCTCGGGGTCCTCGACGGTGGGCAATGACGTCAGCGGGTACGCGACCACGTCGGGTCGGCCGATCACCGGCAGGCCGTCCCCGATCTCCGGAGGGGCGGTGAAGCGCTTCTCCGGTCCACTGCCCGCGAACACCAGCGCGAAGGCGGCAGCAGGCAACTGCGCCTCCGGTCGCAGCGGGATGTCGTCGCCCAGCACCTCGACCTCGTAAGTGCCAGGAACCGGGTCGACGAGGACCACCTGCTCGGTGTTGTGGACGTCCTGGTGCGGCTCAGCCGGCGAGTCGATCACGCGGCTGAGGTGCTGCTGCTTGCAGTCGTCCAGCTCCCAGTCGTTGCCGTGGTACTCCTCCGCCCTCTCGGCACCTCCCGGGGGGACCACGCGCAGGTGCAGGATGCGCCAGAGCTCGGCGCCGGCCGGGTCGGTCCAGGCCAGCGTCACGCGCAACAACCGCGTGCGGGGCGGCAGATCGAAGCGGTAGCGCACCACCCTGCCCGGCCCGACGGCGTCGCCATCGCGGACGTGGAGGATCGCCGGGGGCGCCGGCGCCAAGGCCTGTCGCACGTTCAAGCGGCCCCAGCCGTAGCCGTTGACGGCGTTCGGCAGGCTCGTGCGCTCCAGGTTGGTGGCCCCGTTGACCAGCATGGCGCGGACGAGCGCGGCGCTCGGCTGGTCGTGCACCACCGGGCTGCCGTGGCGGGTGAGCGCCGCCTGGCGGTGGCGGACCGTGCCGTCGTGGTCCTCGCTCCACACGAGGCGGAACGTGCGACCGTTCCACAGCAGCTGGAACTCGCGCACGTCCCCTGTCGGGTCGCTGAGGGTGCGGACCGGGGCCGGGTCGTGCGAACCTGCTGGGCCGTGCGGGGGCGGGAGGGGCAGGGTCAGCCGCCGGCCGTTCTCGTCGAGAGCGGTGAAGTGCAGCCGGCGGGGGCCTCCATCCCGGGGTCGGCCGATCCACGCGAGGCCGAACCCGGGGCTCCACTCCCCCCAGGGGCCGGGAGGGGCGGCCTCTGAGCTGGGAGCCGCCTCGTCGGTGACCTGCTCCCATGCGAACGTGCAGAGGAGCTGCGGCTCGCAAGCGTCGGTGTCGTCCGGCCAGCCCGACGCCCCGGGGTGGATCACCCGCACGTCGTGCTGGTCGACCATCACGTGGGCGTGCTCGTCGAGTCGACTGAACCGGATCTCGGTCGGACCGTCCCCCGGCGGGTGGTGCTCCCAGGCGATGGCGTACTCGCGGTCCGTGCTCG
>SKTG01000252.1 GCA_007118045.1 Nitriliruptoraceae bacterium | reverse complement strand
CGGCTTCCCCGCCGACCGAGTGGCCACCCGACCCGATGACGGCCCCGCGGGCACGGACCCGGGCCTGAGTCCGCCTACGGTGGAACCGTCCGCGAGCCTCGTGGACGCGAACCCGACGACGACAGCGCGACCGCCCGACCACTATCCGAACCGCACCGTCTAGAACCATCGATCCGAACCGCACCGTGCGGAACCGACCATCCGACACCGCACCCGGCGGAACCGACGATCCGCCCGACGCCGTGCGAACCTCGCAGTCCGGACCACGTGGTCCGGCGATCAAGAACCGAAGGAACGACGTGAAGGTCCTCGTCACCGGCGCCACCGGCTTCATCGGCCTCGAGGTGGCGCGGCAGCTCGCCGCCCGGGGGCTCCAGCCTCGTCTGATGGTCCGTCGCCCCTCCCGAGCACCGTTGCTGCACCAGCTGGACGCCGAGCTCGTGCACGGCGACCTCACCTCGCCCGAGACGCTGGACCGTGCCGTCGAGGGCTGCGACGCGGTCCTGCACCTCGCTGGGCGTGCGACCTTCGAGCCGGCCGAGCGGCTGGTCGACTCCTTCGTCCACGGCACGCGGGCGCTGGCGGGGGCGGCGGTCCGCGGCGGGGTCAGCCGGTTCGTGTTCGCCTCCTCGCTCCTGGTGCACGGCAGCACCTCCTCGCCGGTCACGATGGAGACGGTGCCGACACCGGCCGTGGACTACGGCCGCATCAAGCTGCAGGTCGAACGCGAGCTGCGCGACCTCGCGGACACCACGGGGATGTCCGTCGCCAGCGTGCGGCTGCCCCACGTGTACGGCGCGACGGATCAGCTGTTCGCCCGGGTCCGGACCGGCTACCTCGCCGTGCCGGGACGTGGGTCCGCTCCGTACGGCCACCTGCACGTCAGTGACGCGGCTCGCGCGTTGATCGCCGCGACCGAGGTCGACTGGGAGGGCGCCAGCGCGCTGGCGGACCGTGACCCCGCGGGGTGGGACGTCTTCCTCGGGTACCTGCAGGAACTGCTGCCCAACCTGCGCATCGTGCGTCTCCCGGAGACCCTCGCGTGGTTGGGGACCACCGTGCTGGATGCGGCCACGGCGTGGCGCTCCGGGCCGAGCCTGTACACGCCGGACACGGTGAGGAGCTGGAACCTGTCGCTGCCCGTCGACCCCGACGCCCTGTGGCCCGAGCTCGGGATCGAGCCGGCGGTGCCGACCTACCGCGAGGGCATCGCGCGCACCCTCGACGACTGCGTGGCGTTCCGTTGGCGGCATCCCGTCGCGGACCGGCGGGCGGCCTGACGGCTCCGGGGATCGGAGCGACCGTGGGTCCCACGCCCCGACGGACCGGGACCTCGGACGGGTAGTCTCGAGCCACGTTCCCGCTCCCGTCAGGATCGCTTCGTGGACCGTGTCATCCGTCTTGGCATGCTCGGGTGCGGCACCGTCGGCGGTGGTGTCGCCACGATCCTCGCGCGCGAGGCTGACGACATCACGGCACGCACCGGAGCCAAGCTCGAGCTGACCCGGGTCGCCGTGCGCGACCTGGACCGGGACCGTGGCCTGGGGCTGCCGTCCGAGGCGTTCACGACCGACCCGGAGGAGGTCGTGGCGGCCGACGACGTCGACATCGTCGTGGAGGTGATGGGGGGTCGTGATCCGGCGGGATCGCTGATCCGTCGGGCGCTCGAGCTGGGCAAGCCGGTGGTCACCGCCAACAAGGAGCTGGTGGCGCACGAGGGCCCCGAGCTCTTCGCGGCCGCCCGGGCCGCCGGTGTCGACCTGGCCTACGAGGCCGCGGTCGCCGGAGCAATCCCGATCATCAAGCCGATGAAGGAATCGTTGGCGGGCGACCGCGTGGAGCGGGTCGTCGGGATCCTCAACGGCACGACCAACTACATCCTGACCCGGATGACCGAGGAGGGGGCGGACTACGAGGCCGTGCTGGCCGACGCGCAGGCGCTCGGCTACGCGGAGGCCGACCCCACCGCCGACGTGGGCGGCCACGACGCCGCGGCGAAGGCCGCGATCCTGGCGTCGCTGGCCTTCGACACGGCCGTCCACGCCGACGACGTGTTCACGCAGGGCATCGAGTCGGTCAACGCGACCGACATCCGCGTGGCCGACCGGCTGGGCTACGTGATCAAGCTCGTGGGGATCGCCAGCGAGGCCGACGATCGGGTGGCCGTCCGCGTGCACCCGGCGTTCCTGCCGAAGACCCATCCGCTCGCCAGCGTCCGCGGCTCGTTCAACGCCGTCTACGTGGAGGCCTGGGCGACCGGGGAGCTGATGTTCTACGGGCGTGGTGCCGGGGCCATGCCGACGGGCGCGGCGGTGGTGGGCGACGTCATCGACGTGGCGCGCAACCTGCTGCAGACCGTCCGGGGCCCGACGGAGTCACAGCACCGGGCGAAGTCGATCCGGCCGATCGAGGAGCTGAGCACGCAGTACTACCTGCTCCTCGACGTCGAGGACGCGGCGGGCGTGCTCGCCCGCGTGGCGACCGCCTTCGGGGAGCACGACGTCTCGATCGCCCAGGTGTGGCAGGAGGGCGGTGGGGACTCGGCGCAGCTGGTGCTGATCACCCACCGCGCCCGGGAGGCCGACCTGCGGGCGACGGTCGAGAGCGTCACCGCGATCGACAGCGTCCGCAGCGTCGCCAGCGTGCTCCGGGTGGAAGCCGAGGTGTTCGACTCATGACCGCTGCCGCGCCACCCCGCTCGTCACTGGCGCGCAGCCACATGTGGCGAGGGATCATCGAGGAGTACCGGGCCCGTATGCCGGTCTCGGATGCGACGCCGGTGGTGACCCTGCGGGAGGGGGGCACACCGCTGATCCACTCGGAACACCTCTCGGAGCTCACCGGCTGCGAGGTGCACGTCAAGTTCGACGGTTCGAACCCGACCGGGTCCTTCAAGGACCGCGGCATGACGATGGCGATCTCCAAGGCCGTCGAAGCCGGCAACGAGGCCGTGATCTGCGCTTCGACGGGCAACACGTCCGCCTCGGCCGCCGCCTACGCGGCCAAGGCGGGCATGACGGCCGGCGTCATCGTGCCGGCGGGCAAGATCGCCCTCGGCAAGCTCGCCCAGGCGCTGGTCCACGGGGCGCAGGTCATCCAGATCGACGGCAACTTCGACCAGGCTCTCACGATCTGTCGAGAGCTTGCGGAGGCATACCCCGTTGAGCTCGTCAACTCGGTCAACCCGTACCGCATCGACGGGCAGCGGAGCGCGGCGTGGGAGGTCGCGGACCAGCTCGGCCGTGCCCCGGACGTGCACGTGATGCCGGTCGGCAACGCCGGCAACATCACCGCCTACTGGCGCGGGTACCGGGAGTACCACGCCGACGGTCTCATCGCGTCGTTGCCCGTGATGCGCGGTTACCAGGCAGCCGGAGCCGCGCCGATCGTGCAGGGCGCCAAGGTGGACAAGCCGCAGACGATCGCGACCGCGATCCGGATCGGCAACCCGGCGTCGTGGGACCAGGCCGTCGCCGCCGCGGAGGAGTCGGGCGGCTCGATCCGCGCCGTGACGGACCGGCAGATCCTGGCGGGTTTCCGCCGCATCGCGCGGCACGGCGTCTTCGCCGAGATGGCGTCGGCGGCCTCGATCGCGGGGTTGCTCGACCTCCATGACCGGGGTGATCTCGAGGCGGGTCAGACGGTCGTGTGCGTGCTGACGGGGCACGGGCTCAAGGACCCCGAGTGGGCCATCTCCGGCGCCGCAGAACCCGTCACGATCCCGGCTGATCGCGACGAAGCGGCGGCGGCGTTGCGGCTGATCTGAGGACACGGTCGGGGCCGGGCCGCGACCCGGCCCGCCGGTCACCGACGTCGAGGGGCGAGGAGACGCGGCATGGTCGATCGGGTGGCGATCGCCGAGGCCGCCCTGGACGCGGCGATCGCCGAGGCTCCGGTGGCGGCCGTGCGGCTGTCCCCGGCTGCCGCGCTCACGACCGGCGCTCGGTGCAGCGCCGCCGAGGCGGTGGCAGCGTTCGAGGACCAGCTGACCTCACGGGTGCTCGACGTCGTGGCCCGCGAGCTGCGAGCCGAGGGCGTCGGCTACTACACCATCTCCTCGGCGGGCCACGAGGACGACGTGGCCCTCGGGGCGCTGACCCGACCGACGGACCCGGCGTTGCTGCACTACCGCTCGGGCGCGTTCGTGCTCGCCCGGGCGCGCCGCGCGGGGGCGCAGCACCAGGTCCGCGACGTGTTGCACAGCCTGATGGCCACGCGGGAGGACCCGGTGGCCGAGGGCCGCCACAAGGTCTGGGGCAGCCGCGAGCGGTGGGTGGTGCCGCAGACCTCGACGATCGGCTCGCACCTGCCGAAGGCGGTGGGCACCGCCGTCGCGATCGGGCGGCGTCGACGGCTCGGTGTGCTCCCACCCGCCGCGGCGGACGTCCCCGGTGACGCGATCGTGGTCGCCTCGTTCGGTGACGCTTCCCTGAACCACGCGAGCACGCTGACGGCCCTCAACTCCGCTCGGTGGGCGCACCGGACGGGCGCGCCCGTGCCGTTGCTGTTCGTCTGCGAGGACAACGGCATCGGTATCTCGACCCCCACGCCACGCGGCTGGGTCGCCAGCAGCGTCCGGGAGCTGCCGGGACTGACCTACGTCGCGGCCGCGGGGGAGCTCGACCGGGTCTGGGATGCCACGGCGGCGGCCGTGGACCGGGTGCGTGACCGACGGGCCCCGGTGTTCCTGCACCTGGAGACGGTCCGACTGTGGGGACACGCCGGCAGCGACGTCGAGGTGGCCTACCGCACCCGCGAGGACATCGAGACGACCGAGGCCAGGGATCCGCTGGTGCGCACGGCACGACAGCTGCTCGCCGCCGGCGCCGCGACCCGGCAGCAGCTCGGCGAGTTGGTGGCGCGGGTGCGTCGTGACGTGCGGACGACGGCGGCGGAGCTGCGCGGGACACCCCACCTCGCCACCGCCGAGGAGGTCACGGCACCGCTCGCGCCCCACCGACCGGAGAGGCTCCGCGCCGAGTTGGCCGCACGCCACCTCGACGAGCGGACCCGTCGTCGAGCTCACGGTCGCCGCCTGCCCGAGGAGGCCACGGCCGCGAGCGAGCGCACCCTGGCGGCGCACCTCAACGCGGCCTTGCACGACGAGCTGCTGCGCCGCCCGGAAGCACTGGTCTTCGGCCAGGACGTCGGGGCCAAGGGCGGCGTGTACGGCCTGACGGCCGGTCTCCAGCGCCAGTTCGGCGGTCAGCGGGTGTTCGACACGTTGTTGGACGAGACCTCGATCCTCGGGCTCGCTCAGGGTCTCGGACTGCTCGGCATGCTGCCCGTGCCGGAGATCCAGTACCTCTCCTACCTCCACAACGCGCTGGACCAGCTGCGCGGGGAGGCCTGCTCGACGTCGTTCTTCTCCGCCGGGGCGTTCACCACGCCGATGGTCGTGCGCCTGCCGGGTCTCGCCTACCAGCGAGGGTTCGGTGGCCACTTCCACAACGACGACTCGATCGGTGCGCTGCGGGACATCCCCGGTCTCGCGATCACCGTGCCCTCGACCGGCGACGACGCGGCCCGCCTGCTGCGTGGCGCCATGGCGATGGCGGCGACCGATGGACGCGTGGTCGCCCTGGTCGAGCCGATCGCGCTCTACCACCGCCGCGATCTCCACGAGCCAGGGGACGGGGGATGGTTGCGCGACCATCCCGGACCGGACGAGGTGCTGCTGCCCGGGGAGGTCGGCGTGTACCACCCGGGCTGCGACGACGTGCTGCTCGTGACGTACGCCAACGGTCTGCCGATGTGCCTGCGAGCCGCCCGACGCCTGGGGGAGCGGGGCATCGGGGCTCGGGTGCTCGACCTGCGCTGGCTGGCGCCGTTGCCGCACACGGCGGTCGCGGAGCACGCCGCCGCCTGCGGGGCGGTGCTGGTGGCCGACGAGTGTCGCGCCACCGCCGGCGGTGTGGCGGACGCGGTGGTCGCCCGGCTCGCGGAGGACGGGTACGGCCGTCCCGTCGGCTCGGTGCGCTCGCACGACAGCTACGTGCCGCTGGGGCCGGCCGCGGACGCCGTGCTGCTCGGGGAGCACGACGTCGTCGACGGGGTCGGGCGGCTCCTGGGAGCCGAAGGCACCGCCCGGGGAGCCCGGGGGGCGTCCGGCGGTCCCGAGTAGGCTGCGGCCCGCTCCCGTCGATCGAGGTCCCGCGGTGTCCGAGCTGCGCCATCACAGCGTGCAGGTCCCCGCGACCTCCGCGAACATCGGTGCGGGCTTCGACGTCTTCGGCTTCGCCGTCGACCTGCACCTCGCGGTCCGTTCGCGACCCCGCAGCGCCGCCGCGGAGCGCGTGACGGTGCTGGGAGACGCGGCCGAGGTCGTACCGAGCGGTGACGACAACCTGATCTGGCGTTCGCTGGTCACCTTCTGCGAGCGACACGACGTGGCGGTCCCGGACGTGCAGCTCGTCACGGCCTGTCGCATCCCCTTCGAGCGCGGCCTCGGTTCCTCCTCAGCGGCGATCGTGGCCGGGCTGGTCCTCGGCCGGGCGCTCACCGCGACCGCCGTCGGGGACCGCGACCTCGTCGGACTCGCGGCGGAGCTCGAGGGTCACGCCGACAACGTCGGACCGGCGCTGCTCGGTGGCCTGGTCGCGTGCGCGCGCGAAGACGATGGTCAGCTGATCGTGCGGCGCGTCAACCCGGCCGTCCGGTTGCGTCCCTTGGCGCTGGTCCCGGACGCCCGGCAGGCCACCTCGAGCTCGCGTGCCGTGCTCCCGGAGTCCCTGCGCCGGGGCGACGTGATCGAACAGGTGGGGCGCGCCGGACACGTGCTCGGGGCGTTGACGGGGCAGTGGCCCGTGGCGGTCGGAGCGGCCGGGGACCGGCTGCACGAACCGGAGCGGCTGGAGACGATGGGGCACAGCGGTCGGGTCGTCGCGGACCTGCGTGCGGAGGGCGTCCATGCCTGGTTGTCCGGCGCGGGGCCCAGCGTGATGACCGCGGTCCCCGCGACGGACGCCGCGGCGAGCGCTGCCGTGGCCACGATCGCCGAGGCGCACGGCTTCGCGCTGCTCGAGCTGTCCTTCGACCTCAGCGGCGCGCTGTCGTGCCCGGACGACGGCTGCGCTCTCGCGGGTGGGGGCGGCTGTGTCCAGTGTCCCGAGCTCAAGGTGAGCTGAGGCGACGGCCCGCGCGGTCGGCGCGGTCAGCCGGGGGCGTGGACGCCGACTACCATCGGTGGCGTCGTCGCACCGCTCGGGTGCGAACCGACACGGGGACCGCGACCGGGTGGGCCACGTCGCCTCCGGCGGGCCCGGCCGCCGAAGCCCGGTGCGTCGGGGGAGCGTTCGTTCGAGGGTTCCGCCCCGTGCCGGTTCGGCGTGTCCGGTTCCTCTCCTTCCTCCGCTCCGCCTCCCCGCCGAGGTCGCGCGTCCGTCGCTGGACGCCGTCGACGGCCTCCCACGCGCACCGACGACCACCCGCGCTCCGAGACGCCCGAGCGTCCGGACGTCACCCGACTCCCCGCACGGAGCCGCAGATGGACCGCACCGTCCTCGAGAACAAGGCGCTGACCGAGCTGCGAGAGATCGCGGGCACCCTCGGGCTGCGCGGCTACCAGCGCATGAGGAAGGCCGACCTGATCGATCTGATCATGGACACGGGCGACGCATCGCCGCAGCGGTCCGACGGCGACGCGACGCCCCAGCGGTCCGACGATGCTGCGCAGCGGTCGGACCGCGACGCCGCGACACCGCCGTCCGACGGTGACGAGACGTCTGCGGGAGCGCAGCAGCGCCCCGACGGCGACCAGCGCCGGAGCGCCGGCGTCGCGCGGCGTGGTGGCGGT
>SKTG01000277.1 GCA_007118045.1 Nitriliruptoraceae bacterium | reverse complement strand
TTGCCGGAGACGAGGCGCACGTTGGGTGAGACCTCCTGGGCGTTCCTGCTGGTCGGGACCTTCGCCGCGGTCGGTGCCGCCATGGCGGTCGGAACGCTGGCCGCGTTGTGGCGCTACCACCGCACCGGGGTCTTCCCCGGGCACGAGGAGGCGGCCGAGGTCCCGTCCGGCAAGCTGATCGCGCTGTGGGTCCGCGTCGGCGTCGGGGTGGCGCTCACCGTCGTCGGGATCGTCGCGATCCAGCGCGCCGGACTGTTCTGAGCTGCCTCGAGCCGGTTCAGGCGGTGGTGGGCTCGCGGTCGAGGAGCGCACGCAGGGTGTCGACGAACAGCGCGAGGCGACGGTCGCCCGCGGCCGGGTCTTCGTCGACCAGTCGGTGCAGGGCCAGCCCGTCGAGCGTGGCGACCAGGAAGCGCGCGAGATCGGCTCGTGCCTGGCCGCTCGGCACCCCGGGCACCCGTTCGAGCAGGAGCTCCACGGCGCGCGCGTAGCGGTCGTACTGCTGCTGGGCGACCGGTCGCAGGGCCGGGTCCCGCAGCGCATGGACGGTCAGCTCGCGTTGTGCCAGCTGCAGCTGAGGCGACGCCTCGACGCCGCGCCAGAACGTCTCGATGGCGCGGCCGAGGGCCTCGTCCGCGCTCGCGCCGGCGGCCAGCGCCGGTTCCAGCGCGTCGAGCGCCGACCGCAGGGCCGACTCGGTGCTGTCGATGACCCGGCCCATCACCGCTTCGATCAGGTCGCGCTTGGACCGGAACGCGTAGTGGAACGCGCCCAACGCGAGGCCGGCGTGGTCGGTGATGCGGCGGGTGGTCGCCCGCTCGAGGCCCTCAGCGGCCAGCACCTCGACGGCCGCGTCGACCAGCTGGGTGCGGCGTTCCTCGACGGTGCGTCGGTCCGTGATGTCGACGGTGGTGGACGACACGGTGTGTCCTTCGCTCCGGGTGATGGCGCTGACGTGATGGCGCTTCCCGGACCCTCGGCGGAAACGTCGGCCGGACTCCGGGACGTTCCCAGGACGGTACGGCCGCTCCCACGCCGTGCCGGGACCAACGTCCTGGTCGGGCGGTCACCTGGCGCGACGACCGGTGACCTCGTCCGAGGCTCACGGGTGCCGAGGGAATGGAGGCCACGACAGGGACGTTGTCACCGGCACGGGGCGCGTCGGGGCCCGTCACGACGACGGGGCGCGAACCCGTCCTGTCCACGTCCTCCCAGGGACGAACCCGACCGCCCGACTCCCAACCGAGCGCAGGAGCTCCCATGGCAACCGTCGACCTCTCCTCCGACGACTTCCGTTCCACGATCGACGACAACGACATCGTCCTCGTGGACTTCTGGGCCGACTGGTGCGGTCCGTGCAAGATGTTCGCTCCCATCTACGACGAGGTGTCCCGCGACCACGAGGACGTGGTCTTCGGCAAGGTGGACACGGAGACGCATCAGGACCTGGCCGCGGCGTTCGGCATCCGCTCGATCCCGACCCTGATGGTCTTCCGTGAGAACGTGATGGTGTTCAACCAGGCCGGCGCGCTGCCGAAGGAGTCGCTGGTGGACCTGATCGAGCAGGTGAAGGCCCTCGACATGGAGGACGTCCACCGTCAGGTCGCGGAGCAGGAGGCGCAGGCCCAGGGCAGCCGGGCCTGAGCCGAGCCTGCCCGTCAGGCTCGCGGCGTCGTTCCGAGCTGGCGCTCCTCGAGCACCCGCTCCATCCCACGGCGCACCGCGTCGATCAGGTACGGGCGCAGCTGGTCGGGATCCACGATGCGGTGCACGGACCCGACCCGCTGCGCTCGCTCGATCGAGTGGATCGCGTCGAACTCCGCGGCGACCTCACCGAGCTTCTCGGAGCGCACCTGGGTGCGCACGTCCTCGATGCGTCCGCGCAACGGTCCCTCGTCGGCCGGCTCGACCGTCGTCAGCTGCTCCCGCAGCTCGACCAACCGCGGGTCACGGTCCGTGCGGGCGTTGACCTCGCCGGCGAAGACGACGGCGGCGGCGGGTGGACCACCGATCACCGACGCGTGTGAGCCCTCGACCGCGGCCACCTCGAGGTGGTCGCTGAGCGTGCGGGAGAAGACGACGAACGCCCCGCCGTGGTAGCGCGAGATCACGCAGAACACGATCGGGCCGTCGAAGTTGACGACGGCCCGGCCGATCTCCGCGCCGTGCTCGAGCTGCCACTCCCGCAACGACTCGGGCGAGCCGTCGAAGCCCGACAGGTTCGCGAGCACGACCACGGGGCGGATACCGCTCGCGGCGTTGATGGCCCTGGCGACCTTCTTCGAGGCGCGCGGGAACAGCGTGCCGGCCGTCCAGCGCTCGGGCCCGTCCGCGGGTAGCGGCCCCGTGCGGTCCAGTGGCCGTGACTCCACGCCGAGCAGGGACACGGCGTGGCCGCCGAGGTGCGCGTCGGTGACCACCGCCATCTCCGCGCCCGCCATGTCGCGCCAGCGTTCCAGCAGTGGCAGGTCGCTGTCCGCGACGGCGCGGAGCACGGTCCGGATGTCGAAGGGCTTCTTGCGGCCGGGGTTGTGCTCCTCGGAGAAGATCTGGCCGACGCGGGTGAAGTCGCAGCCCTCCACGTCGTGGGGGTGGTCGCTGACGTCGCGATCGACGGGGTCCTCCGTGTGGGCGCGGCGGGGGAACCGCTCGCCCGGCGCCACGTAGCTGTGGTCGTAGTGCATGAACAGCACGTCGCAGGCGCTGGCCAGATCCGCCGCCCAGTGCTGGGCCTGACCGTTCGGGCCCATCACGCGGTCGTAGCCGCCGATGCCGAAGTTGTCCTCGGCCGAGACACCACCCGAGTAGTCGAGGGCCTGTTTACCGGTGAGGACCATCGCGCTGTCGGGGGTCATCACCAGGATGCCCTTGGTGTGCTGCAGCATCGTGGCTTCCGCGTTCCAGTACGGCTGCGCCCCCACGTTGATGCCCGCGATCACCACGTTGATCTGGCCACCGGCCTGGGTGAACTCGATGATGCGCCGCAGCACCGCGCCGACCCAGTCCATGTTCTCCGTGCCCGAGTCCATGGCGATCCGCGCCCCGGAGGACACCGCGAACCACTCCACCGGGACGCCCAGCTCGTCGGCGAGGTCGAGCGCGGCGATGATCCGGCGGCTCTCGGCCTCCGCGATCGAGCCCAGCCCGCGGGTGGGATCACCGAGGATCGCCACCCGGGACATGCCCTCCGGGTACCGCGAGGTCCGGGTGGTGACCACGCCGACGACCACGCTGGCGGTGTTGCCGCCGGGTGGTCGGGGGCTCGGCACCAGCCGGTCCCGCTCGTCGAGGTCGTACTCGGCGAAGCCGGGCAGGGTCCCGTCGGGCCCTGGCTCGTCGCCGGCACGGGTGATCAGCGGCACCAGCTCGTACGGGTAGACCGAGCCGCGCCGGCGCGCCTTCATGATCTTCTGCGTGGTGGCGTCGAACGGCTGCAACGGCTCGGTCGGCGGGTCGGTGACACGCAGCGTGAAGCCCTGGCCCGGCGGGCGCGACATGCGCACCACCACGGGGCGAGGGTCGCCCTCCGGCATGGCCAGGCGCGCCTGGACGACGACCTGTTCGAGGCCGAGGCCCTCCGTGGTGGGGGCCAGGACGCGCACGACCGGCTCGAGCTCCGCGATCGGCACGTCGACGACCGGCCAGACGTTGAGCACGACGCGGTTCCAGTCGGGGCGGCGCTCGGGTGGCCGGGCCGCCCGCGCCTGCCGCAGGTCGTCGAGCGCGGTGGCCAGCACCTGCTCGAGCTCCGGTAGGGCGACCACGCGCCCGTCCTGGTCGCGGTCCGGCGTGAGGTCGCGCACCTCGGCCAGGGCGAAGAGGCGGTGGTCCTCGCCCTTCTCGCCGGCGACCGCCTCGAAGAGGTAGACCCACTCGTCACCGGTGGGGAGCCGCGTGAGGTCGAAGCGCTCGTAGCGCCACAGGTCCAGCCGGCCGGCGATCAGCGGGTGGATGCCCCGCAGGTAGCGGCGTTCGGAGAAGCCCTCGGGCGTACGTCGGAAGGTCAGGTGCGCGACCGACGGCCGCTCCGGGGTCGTCGCCGCCTCGCCGGGTGTCACCGTGACGGACAGCGTCACCCGGCGCAGCACGCTCGGTAGGACCGCGGCGTCGAGGTCGGATGCGAGGCCGGCGCTCAGCACGTCGAGGTCGGTGGGGGCGTCCGGCCAGGTCACGTACACGTCCGCGACGGCGCCGGCGCCGGCGTCGTCGGGGAGGTCCTCGCTCAGGTGACCGGCGGTGGTGAGCGCGTCCGTGAGACCCTCCGCGTCCGCGGAGACGGCGATCACGCGCCCGGAGCCCCGTGGGTCCACGAAGTCGGCCACGATGGCCTCGCGACCGTCGGCCACGACGGCGCGGACCGAGCGCAGCTCCCGGGTGCGGTAGTACCGCCGGGTCAACAGCTCGAGCATGGGGCTGAGACCGCCGCCCTCGACCACGGGGTCCTCGAGCAGGCCGAGCACGGGTTCCGGTGCCGCGACCAGCTGCGCCATCCGCTCGTCGCGGTCGTCCCGGTCCGGGTCCTCGGCGAGCGCCCGGAGGTGTTCGCGCACCATGGCGTGGACCTCCGACCGCTGCCGCTCGAGCCGCGGCAGATCGAAGGCCCGGTAGCGCGCCCGGCGGGCCAGGTCACCGATCACCGGCTGGCGCACCTGCGTGGCCAGGATCAGGCGATCGAGGGTCTCGCGCAGCTCCTCGGCGAGTGCACCGTCCGGCGGGGAACTGGCGGACAGGCGACGGTCGAGCAGCGCGAGCACGATGCGCACCATGGTCGCCGAGCGCTGCTGCGAGAGGTGGATCCGGAACAGCGCCTCCTCCAGCTCCTGGGTGCGCTCGAGGGACCCGACCCCGTGGTGGCCGAGCGCGCGCAGCAGCTTCTCCCGGAACGAGGCCGGTAGTCCTTCGGCCTCCGCGTCGAGCGAGCGCAGGTAGGCGTGGAGGTACTCGCGGGCACTGTGGCTCTCGGCCTGGTCCTCCTCGTCCCCGAGCCGACGGTTGCGGGAGAGCGACGCCACGTCGCCGAACGCCCGAAGCACGGCCAGCTCGTTGCGGAAGATCTCGTCGTCCTGCGGCGCTTCCGCGACCACTTCGAGCAGCGCCTTGACGGTGTCGTCGGGGACGTCGTAGCCGAGCACGAGCCGTCGCAGCGCGTCGAGCACGTGCAACGGGTCGTCCGGGACCCCACCGCCCGACCGTTCGAGGCTGCGCAGGTCCACGCGGTCGCCGCTGGCGACCTCGGCGTCGGGGTCGGCGATCGGCTCGAGCCGCACGACGGGAGCACCCGCGTCGAGCTGGACACCGCCCCCGGCGACGACCTCCAGCACGGTGCCCGCGAACGGGGCGGCCAGCGCCGTCTCCATCTTCATGCTCTCGAGCACGGCCAGCGTGGCACCGGCCTCCACGGTGTCGCCGGGCTGGGCGGTGATCGACACCACCACGGACGGGCCCGGCGCCCGGACCAGGCCGGCGTCGTCCTGGGAGACGCGGTGCGGCACCCCGTCGACCTCGACCAGCTGGTCGGCGCCCTGGGTGATCGAGACGACCCGGAAACGGCGATCCTCGACGATCAGGCGGCGCTCGAACCTGCCGAGACGATCCACGGTCGCCAGCACTCGGACGCCGTCGCTGGCGACGAGGTAGCGCTGCGGTCCGGTGCACGAGACCTGGCAGCGGTAGGCCGTGCCGGCGTAGCGCAGGTCGATCTCGCGCGGCAGGTCGGGCTCGACCTGGGGCCGGCCGCGGGCGGCGGAGGCGTAGAAGCGGTCGCGGTCCAGCGCGGAGGCGTAGTCGTAGGCGTCGATCGCGGCCGCGACCAGCGCCACGTCGCCGCGTGTCTCGAACCGGTAGCCGCCTCCCGCGGTCAGCTGGTCGAGCCAGCGGGTGTCGATCCTGCCGGCGATCACGTCGGGATGGCGCAGCAGGTCGAGCAGGAAGGCCCGGTTGGTGGTGCCCCCCTCGACCAGGACCGTGGTCTGGGTCAGTGCCCGACGCAGCCGGGTCGCGGCCTCGTCCCGGTCCCGGCCCCAGGCCATCACCTTGGCGACCATCGAGTCGTAGTCGGGCGAGATCGAGTCGCCCTCGGCCACGCCGGTGTCGACGCGGACCCCGGGACCGACCGGCAACGTGAGCAGCTCGATGCGACCCGAGGCGGGAGCGAAGCCGCGCTCGGGGTCCTCCGCGTTGAGCCGTACCTCGATCGCGTGCCCGTCGGCGGGCGGTGGGTCGCCCTCGAGACGACCGCCGTCCGCCACATGCAGCTGCAGCTT
The DNA here is from genome assembly GCA_007118045.1 of Nitriliruptoraceae bacterium. Classification (GTDB taxonomy): domain Bacteria; phylum Actinomycetota; class Nitriliruptoria; order Nitriliruptorales; family Nitriliruptoraceae; genus SKTG01. Next base: position 1,582 of record SKTG01000277.1, on the reverse strand, counting down.
GACGAGGTCGAGGCCCGTGGTCAGCTCCGTGACGGGATGCTCGACCTGCAGGCGCGTGTTGACCTCGAGGAACGCGGTCAGCTGCTCCTCGGGCTGGTGGAGGAACTCGACCGTCCCGGCGCCGACGTAGCCGGCGGCGCGGGCGAGCTCCGCGGCCGAGTCCTTGAGGTGTCGTTCCTGCTCGTCGGTGAGGGCGGTCGACGCCGACTCCTCGATCACTTTCTGGTTCTTGCGCTGCAACGAGCAGTCACGCACACCGACCGGCCAGACCGTGCCGTGGCTGTCGGCGATGATCTGCACCTCGACGTGGCGGGCCGCGGTGACCACCCGCTCCATGAACACCGTCGCGTCGCCGAAGGAACGCTCACCCTCGGCACTGGCGCGCTCGAAGGCGCTGGCCACCTCGTCAGCCGCCTCAACCCGACGGATGCCGCGGCCACCGCCACCAGCCGATGCCTTGATCATCAGCGGGTAGCCGATGCGCTCCGCGTGCTCCCGCGCGGCCTCGGCGTCGGCGACCGCCCCGCCGCTCCAGGGTGCGACGGGGACGCCGGCTCGTTCGGCGAGCTGCTTCGCCCCGATCTTGTCGCCCAGGGCGCGCATCACGTCCCCGCTGGGGCCGACGAAGGTCACGCCGATGCGCTCGCAGAGATCGGCGAAGGTCGGGTCCTCCGCGACGAAGCCCCAGCCGACCCACGCGGCGTCGGCCTCCGCTGCGAGCAGCGCCCGCTCGAGCTCGTCGTGGTCGAGGTAGGGGCTGCGGCTCCACGCCGCTTCCCCGGGACCCGGACCGATCCGGACCGCTTCGTCGGCCTCGCGCACGAACATGGCGCTGCGCTCGGCCTCGGTGTGCAACGCCACGGCCCGTGGCCCCTCGCCGCGTTCGTCCCGCAGCTCCTGCACGGCGTGGATCAGCCGCATCGCCGGCTCTCCGCGGTTGACGATGGCGACGCGGTCGAACACCTCGGGCCTCCTCCTGCGGCGACCATCGCCGCGGCGCGAGTGGATGGTAGACCTGACGCCGGCGTCAGGTCCGGGTTCTACCGGTGCGAGCTGGGCTCCGTGGCCGGGTGGGGTACCCCCAAGGGGCGGTGGGGTACCCCCAACGGGCGGTGGGGACCACCCCGGGTGGTGGCGGACCGCCGGGCCGGTCACCCTGTGTGGACGTCCGAGGAGACGCGCCGGCGCGGCCGGCCACGGGAGGTCGTCGATGAGCAGCACCCGCCTGACCGCCGCCGACATCGAGGCCGCGACGCCTGCCGGCCGCAACCGCTACGCCGATGCCCTGCGACTGCTCGCGATCCTGGTGGTGGTCTACGGCCACTGGCTGCTGGCGGTGATCACGCAACGGGACGGACAGCTCGACGCCGCGAACCTGCTCACCGTCGAGGAGTGGACGCACTGGCTGACCTGGGTCTTCCAGGTGATGCCGCTGTTCTTCTTCGTCGGGGGCTTCGCCAACGCCGCCGCCTACCGCTCCGCCCGCCGCCGCGGCGACGGGTGGGCCGACTGGGTCCGGGGTCGCGCGCGCCGTCTGCTGCGCCCGGCGCTGCCGGTCATCGTGCTGTGGGTCCCCGTGGCC
>SKTG01000120.1 GCA_007118045.1 Nitriliruptoraceae bacterium | reverse complement strand
GGCTCTTCCGGCTCCTCGGGCTCCTCGGGCTCCTCGGGCTCCTCGGGCTCCTCGGGCTCTTCGGGCTCTTCGGGCTCTTCGGGCTCTTCGGGCTCTTCCGGCTCCTCGGGCTCTTCCGGTTCCTCGGGCTCTTCGGGCTCCTCCGCCTCCTCGGGCGCTTCCTGCGGGGCGGGGTCCTCGTCGGGTGCCTCGGCCGCGACCGGCACGTCGTCACGCTCGAGGTGACCGACCGCGGCGAACACGGCGGCCGTGAGCGCCACCAGCGCCATCGCTCCGCCGACGTGCAGGGACAACGAGCGCCCGAGCTCGGGCGGCGTCGGTTCCGAGGCAGGCATCCGTCAGTTGGCGTCGACGCCGACCCGCCGGGCAGCTCGCTGCCGCTGCCGCTGGGCACGGAGCCGGCGGAGCCGTTTGACGAGCATCGGGTCGTACGCGAGCGCGGCCTCGTCGTCGATGATGCGGTTGAGCAACTGGTAGTAGCGTGTCGGCGAGACGTCGAAGCGCTCACGCACGGCCGCCTCCTTCGCGCCGGCGTACCGCCACCACTCGCGCTCGAAGCCGAGGATCTCCACGGCACGCTCCGTGAGCGCGGAGCCGTTTGCGGGGGAGGGGCCCTGCGGTGGCACCATGTGGATCTCCTGGGTCATCATCGAGCGTCGCAGAAGAACGACACCGGTGCAACTACGTCGACGTCGTCAGGGGTCTCGTCGTCGATCGCGGTAGGACGTGGCGTAACCTGCACCCCGCGCCGAGGTAGCTCAGCTGGCTAGAGCAGCCGCCTTGTAAGCGGCAGGTCACGGGTTCGAGTCCCGTCCTCGGCTCTCCAACGCGTCCGACGGCCTCACGCGACGGCGAAGCGGCCGACCACGTCCTCCGAGCGGACCCCCTCGAGGTGGGCGTCGAACACCCGCCAGTAGGTGGCCTCCTCCGCGGTGCGCAGGGGTGGGACGTCGTCGCGGCCGTCCAACCGGTCGAGACCGTCGAGCTCGATCGCCTCGCGCAGGATCGTGCTCGCCCCGGTGCCGTCGCCGAACTGCTCCTTGCGACGCCACAGCAGGTCGTCGGGCAGCCAGCCGTCGAAAGCGGTGCGCAACAGCCACTTCTCCGGTCGCTGCGCGGTGGCCTGCTTGAGTCCGGCGGGGATCCGCAGCGCCAGCTCGACGAAGGAGGTGTCGAGGAACGGCACCCGCGCCTCCAGGCCGTGCGCCATCGTGACACGGTCGCAGCGCTGCAGGTTGAGGTTGTGCAGCCCGCCGACGGTGCGCACCAGCTCGCGATGCAACTCGGCGGGATCCTCGAGGTCGCGGTGGTAGTCGTAGCCGGCGAACAGCTCGTCCGCGCCCTCTCCGGTGAGCACGACCTTGACGTGTTGCGCGGTGAACCTCGCGAGGAGGTGGTTGGGCACGGCGGAGTGCACCAGCATCGGGTCGAACGACTCGATGCAGCGGATGGTGTCGGGTAGCGCAGCCAGCAGGTCCTCGGCTTCGTACAGCCACTCGTGATGCTCGGTGCCGAGGTGCTCGGCGACCCGCCGGGCGGCGAGGATGTCGGCACTGCCGGAGAGCCCGACCGCGAAGGAGCTGAGCGTCTCGCCCTGGCGCGCCGCCGCCCGAGCAGCGATGGCGGCGACCAGGCTGGAGTCGAGTCCGCCGGACAGGAACACGCCGACGGGGACGTCGGCCATCATGCGCTCCTCGACCGCAGCGATCAGGCCGTCACGGATCGCCTCGATGGTCCCCGTCGGGAGCTCGCCGTCCGGGGCGGGGACCGGTTCGTCGGCGGAGACCAGCTCATCGAAGACGCGCACGAGCCCCTCCTCGGAGCTCCAGGCGTACCCGGGTGGGAACTCCTCCACGTATGGTCGCCACGGCTCGGGGAAGGCCCTGAGCTCCGAGGCGAAGAGCATGGCGCCGTCGTGGCGCGCCCAGTACAGCGGTTTGATGCCCAGCGGGTCGCGCATGGCCACGAAACGACCGTCCTCGGTGGCGATGACCAGCGCGAACATGCCCCGGAGAGCACCCAAGCCGCTGGTACCTTCGGCGAGGTAGAGGTGGAGGGCGACCTCGTTGTCCGACCTGCTGGCGAAGCAGCTCGAGCCGATGCGACGGCGCAGCTGACGGTGGTTGTAGATCTCGCCGTTGGCGGTCATGGCCGCCGTGCCGTCGCCGGTCCGGAACGGCTGTTCCCCGCCCTCGACGTCGACGATGGCCAGCCGGCGGTGCCCCAACCACGCCGCCTCACCCACGGTGACGTGCCCCTGACCGTCGGGCCCACGGTGGACGATGCGGTCCAGCATCGCCTGGCAGGTCGGGTGATCGAACGGGCCGTGAGCTGCGACGATGCCACACATGGAACGACAGGTCCTTCGCGAACGTTGGAGAGCCACGCCCGGAACGAACGTGACGCTCGACCATACAGAGCCGCGGACGCCGCTCAGGACGCACCCCGCCCGTTCGGACCCCCGACCGGCACCGATACGACCGGCACCGACACGACCGGCACCGACACGAAAGGTCACACGATCACTGCCTCGCCCGACGGCGCACGCAGCGCGCCACGCTCCCTCGTCGTCCCGACCATCGCCCTGCTCGTCGCGGCCGGCCTCGGGGTCAGCGCCCTCGTCGGCGGTTCGGAGGACGACACCGACGGCGAACGGCCCGCGGTCGAGCCCGCCCACGAGCTCGAGCGGCGTGAGCCAGGGGACCCGCTGGCAATCGGCGACCCGGACGCCCCGGTCACGATGATCGAGTGGTCCGACTTCCAGTGCCCCTTCTGTGGTGCGTTCGCGCGTGAGACGAAACCCGAGCTGATCGATCGCTACGTCGAGGACGGCACGCTGCGCATGGAGTGGCGCGACTTCCCCGTGCTCGGCGAGGAGTCGCAAACCGCCGCGCTCGCCGCCCGTGCTGCCGGAGCACAGGACGCCTTCTGGCCCCTGCACGACGAGATCTTCGCGGAGGAGCGCGAGATCGACGCCGGCGAGCTCGACCGTGCGTCCCTCGTGGCGATGGCCGAACGGCTGGAGCTGGACGTCGAGCGCTTCGAGCGCGACCTCGACGACGCCTCGCATCTCGACGCCGTGGAGCATGATCTGCAGGCCGGCCGGGAGGTCGGGGTCACGGGTACCCCGGCGTTCCTCGTCAACGGCGAGCTGATCGCGGGCGCACAGCCTCTCGAGGTCTTCGTGGACGCGATCGAACGGGCCCTGGCGGAGCCCGCTGCCTCGTGATCGAGATCGGCTACGTCGCGGCGCTGCTCGGTGGGGTGCTGACCCTCATCAGCCCCTGCGGTGCCCTGCTGCTGCCGGCGTTCTTCGCGTACGCGTTCGATCGCCCCAGCGCGTTGTTGGCACGGACCTCGGTCTTCTACGCCGGCCTGCTCGTCACGCTCGTACCGCTCGGCGCCGGCGCCTCGATCGCCAGCTCGCTCTTCTTCGACCACCGTGACCTGCTGATCACGATCGCCGGATGGTCGGTGATCGGCCTCGGCCTCCTCCAGCTGGCGGGCGGTGGCTTCGCCGTCCGTGCGGCGCAACGGGCACAGGGCCGGTTCGCGGGCCGGACCGGGACGGGTGCCACGTTCGGGCTCGGGGCGGTCTACGGCCTGGCCGGGTTCTGCTCGGGTCCGATCCTGGGCGCGGTGCTGACCGTGGCCGCCGCCGACGGCCGGCCGCTGCACGGAGCGGCGCTGCTGTCCGTCTACGGGCTGGGGATGGCGGGACCGCTGTTCCTGCTCGCGCTCGGCTGGGACCGGTTCGACCTCGGCCGGCGGACCTGGCTGCGCGGTCGGTCGGTACGGATCGGTCCCCTCCGGATGCATACCACGACGCTGGTCTCCGGGCTGCTCCTGCTCGGCATCGGCGCGCTGTTCCTCGTCACCGGCGGTACGGCATCCGGCGTTCCGGGCCTGCCGAGCTCGGTCGACGCCGAGATGGCCGCGCAGCTGTGGGCGCAACGGCTCGGTGCCGCGGTCCCCGACGTCGTGCTCTTCGGTGGGGTGGCCGCCGTGGCGCTGGGGGTCCTGCTGGCGCGGCTGCTCAGCCGCTCGTCCGTCGCGCCCGGACGAGCAGGTCGATCGCGTGTCGCTCGCCGTCCTCGGTCGTGACCGGTCGCAGGACCTCGCTCGCCACGTCGACGGTCACGCCGGTCCCCGACAGATCGTCGACCACCTCGTCGAGGGTGCGCAACACCTCCGGGTCGGCAGGCCCCCCGACCCCGTCGTCGAGGTTGCGTCGGGCGTGGGCGACCAGCAACAGCGTGCCACCCGGGCCGACCAACGACGCCGCCTGGCGGAGCACCGCCCGGGTGGGTGCGCGTGGCAGCTGCAGGTAGGCGACGACGACCAGGTCCGCTGGTCGTAACGTCGGCGAGGCGGTGAGGTCGGCCAGGGTCAGCTCCAGCTGAACGTCGGCGCTGGCCGCCAGGGCCGCGGCCTTGTCGAGCGCCTCCTGGGAGAACTCGACGAGCTCCACGTCCCAGCCTCGCTGCGCCAGCCAGATCGCGTTGCGGCCCTCGCCGCCGGCGAGGTCGAGCGCACGTCCCGGCGGCAGCTCGGCCAGCTGCTCCGCGACGAAGCGGTTCGGTCCCCGGGACCAGACGAGCTCCTCGGCGGCGTACCGCTCGTCCCAGGCGGCCGCGTCCATCACCACCTCCTCGGGCCCGTGGACCCTCAGGCCGTCAGCTCGAACCCGAGCTCGGCGAGCCGCTGGTCGGAGTCGTCGATCAGCACCGGGGTCCGGCCCGCGCGGGCCAGCAGGGAGGCGGCGATCGAGGCGCGGTACCCGGAGGCGCAGTGCACCCAGATCTCCCCGTCGTCGGGGATCTCGTCCATGCGCTGCTCCAGCTCGTGGATCGGCACGTGCATCGAGCCCACGATGCCACCCTCGGCCCGCTCGTCGTTGCGACGAACGTCCAGCACGTGGGTCCTCGGCTCGTCGGCACGCTGCTTCGCCAGCGCCTCGAGGTCGGCGACGGCGTAGGCACCACGCCCGAGCCCCTCGCCGTACGCCTCGATCCCACCGGTCCCCTGCGATGCCGGCCGGTCGATCCCGACGCGGGCGAGCTGCCGCTGCGCCTCGGAGACCTCCTCCTGCGTGTCACCGACGAGCGTGACGGGTACTCCCCACGGCACGATCCAGGCGAGGTAGGTGATGAAGGTGTTGCCCACCTCCACGTTGACGGTTCCGACGACGTGGTCGGCCGCGTAGGCCGTGCGGGAGCGCAGGTCCACCACCCACTCGCCGGCGTGGATGCGCCGCGACAGCTCGGTGGCGTCGGCCTCCGTCGCCGGCGACAGGTCGATCGGACCCGGGCCGACCTTGTTGCGCGGCGCCATGTGCGCGTAGTAACGCGGGTAGGCGTCCAGCCCGCCGAGGAGCCTCGCGACGAACTCGTCCGCATCCGTGATCGTCAGGGCGAGGTTGACCTGCTTCTGCTCGCCGATGGTGGAGATCTCCACACCCGTGTTCGGGTCGACGTGGCTGGTCGTCTCGTCGGCGGCGGCGGAGGAGCAGAAGCTGCCGAACCCGTGGGTGGGCAGCACGACCGTGTCGTCGCCGAGCTCGTCCGCCAGCCGTCGGGCCGTGGCGTACTGCGCCCGGGTCAGCTCCTCCGCTGCGGCGCGCGAGATCAGGTCCGTGCGCCCGACCGAGCCGTAGAGCAGCGACCCGCCGGTGAACACCGCCTGACGCTCGCCGTCGGCGACGACGTAGGACAGGTGGGTGGGGGTGTGCCCCGGCGTGTGCAACGCACGGACGGTGAGGCCGCCGACGGCGAACTCGTCACCGTCCTCGAGCCCGTGGAAGTCGAAGAACATCTCCTCCTCGGCCGCCAGGGCGTACGTGGCGCCGGTCACGCGCGCGAGCTCGAGGCCACCGGTGACGTAGTCGTTGTGCTTGTGCGTCTCGAGCACGTGGGTGATGCGCAGGTCCCGTTCGGCGGTTCGTTCGAGCACGCGGTCGATGTCGCGCTGCGGGTCGATGACGACGGCGACGGTGCCGTCGGTGACCACGTAGCTGCGGTCGCCGAGGGACGGGGTCTCGATCGTGAGGATCTCCATGGTCTACCTCCCCGACCGCGGCCGGTTGTACGGGAGCTTCGAGAGCAGCATGCCCATCGCGCACGTGTTCGTCACGGCCGCGCCGACGAGCCCGGCTCCGACCGCTCCGGCCACGAAGCGGGCGGGCGGGTACACGACGCTCGCGGCGATCGACACGCCCACGATGCTGCCGGCCACCAACCGGACCTGACGTTCCAGGTCCCAGCGGTCCACGTCCTGCTCGATCGGCCCGTCATCGGCCTGCCAGGCCTTCATGCCGCCGTCGAGGACACGGACCCTCTCGAGGCCCTCGGAGGCCAGACGCTCCTGGGCCCGCTGCGCACGCGCCCCCGATCCGCAGACCAGTACCAGCTCCTGCCCGGCGTCGTGCAGTAGGCGTAGCTCGTCGAGGTGTTGGTCGAGCTCGTCCAGCGGCCGGTTCCGGGCGGAGGGCACGCGTGCTCCCTCGAACTCCCCGGCCGTGCGGACGTCGATCACCTCGGCGGCGTCGAGATGGGCGAGCTCAGCGGGATCGATGTGCGGGGCGGATGACGACATGGCTCCTCCGGGGGGTCGGTGGCGAGGACGGGAGTAAATGTACGTACTTATGTGCCCGACGTCAACGCGGGGCCGAGGTGGCGCTCGTGCCACTCGAGGACGGCCTCGAAACGCTCGACGCGGTGCCTGGGGGAGCCGGACCGCGACAGCTCGTGGCCCTCGCCGGGGAAGCGCAACAGCTCCGTCTCCACGCCGGCGCGCTTGAGCGCGACGAACAGCTGCTCCGCCTGCTCGATGGGGCAGCGGAAGTCGGCCTCGCTGTGCAGGATCAGCGTCGGGGTGGAGATGCGGTGGGCGGTCCGCACCGGACTGGCCGCGTGGTGGGGCTCCGCGCCGTCGGCCAGCGACGACCCGAGGAACATCTCGTCGAAGTACGGCCCGATGTCCGAGGTACCCGAGAACGACTCCCACTGCAGGAGCCCACGTTCGACGATCGCGGCGGCGTAGCGGTCCGTGCGCGCCAGCAACCGCGCCGTCGCGTAGCCGCCGTACGACCCGCCCATCACCCCGACCCGCTCGCCGTCGGCCTGTGGGTAGCGCGCCAGCGCCGCGTCGACCACCACCTCGAGGTCGAGCGTGTCGACGCTGGCCTCGTCGGTCCATGCCCCGACGACCGCCCGAGCCCAGTCGGTGCCGCGGCCGGAGGACCCACGCGGGTTGGTGGCGACCACGAGGTGACCAGCCGCCGCCTCGACCTGGAACTCGTCGAAGAACTCGTCGCCGTACTGGGCGGTCGGACCGCCGTGGACGTTGAAGATCACCGGCACCGTGCCGGGGTCCGCGGTCTCGAACCCCGGGGGCAACACGGCCCAGACGTCCAGCTCGACCCCGTCGCGCTCGCAGGTGAACCGTTCGGTCGGCCGCACGTCGACGTGGGCGCGGAAGGCGTCCCCGAACCGGGTGAGCTGGCGCTCCTCGCCGCCCTCGAGCCAGTACAGCTCACCGGGCGTGAGCGGGTCGCTGGCGGTGAACGCCACGGCGCCGTCGTCGCGTACGGCGAAGCCGGTGACGCACCGGGCGCCCGCGACGAGCTCGGTGGTCGTGGGCAGCTCAGCCGCACGATCGTCGATGCGTATCAACCCCACGGTGCCCCGGTCCTCCAGACCGGTGATGACACCCCCGCCGATCACCTGGGGCGGCGATCCGGCGCCCAGCACGTCACGGGCGAGGTGGAGGGTCAACGGGTCGGGGGCCGGCCCGCCCTCGGCCCGCGGGTCCAGGCGCCAGAGAACGTTGACGCCGGGCCAGTCGTACGGGC
>SKTG01000182.1 GCA_007118045.1 Nitriliruptoraceae bacterium | reverse complement strand
TCACGTGGTCGGTGCGGTGGGACCGGCTGATGACCCCGCGGCTGCGGGGGCTGGTCGAGGACGACGACCCACCGGAGCGGTCGTTCGGGTTCGCCGAGCAGGCCTTCGAGGTCACGATCGGGGCGGCCGCCTCGGCCACGACCGGCGCGGCCGTGGCCGACGCCGTGGCCGGACTGCGCACCGGCACGCGCGACGCCGTGCTCCCCGTGCCCGGAGCCGAGGTCGAGCCGCTCGGTCGCCCCGAGGGCGACTGATCCGGCGCAGGACCACCGACGGGCATCCCTGCCGACGCTCTAGGATGCGGCGTCACGCGACCACGCCACCGGTCCACGCCCGCTCCGGCTCCGGTCGGACCCACCCGACACCCCTGAGGACGCTCGTGCGCCGTGCAAAGATCGTCGCCACCCTCGGCCCGGCCCTCGACGACCCCGACCGGTTGCGCGCCGCCGTGGCGGCCGGGATCGACGTCGCCCGCCTCAACTTCTCGCACGGCACCAAGGAGGAGCACCAGGAGCGCCTGAACCGGGTCCACACGATCGGTGAGGAACTCGGTCGCACCGTCGGGACCCTCGGCGACCTCCAGGGACCCAAGATCCGGCTGGGCACCCTGCCCGACGCGGGTGTGACGCTCACGGACGGTGGCGAGGTCGTGCTCGTCGCCGGCGTCGAGGAGGTGGACGAGTACGAGGAGGACGGTTCGCCGCTGTTGCCCGTGGTCTACGAGGGCCTCGCCACGGACGTCGAGCCCGGCTCGCTGGTGCTGATGGACGACGGCCTGCTCAGGCTGGTCGTCTCGTCGGTCGACGGGGACCGGGTGCGAGCCCGGGTCGTCGCGGGTGGGCTCGCCAAGTCGCGGAAGGGCGTGAACCTGCCGGGCGTCGAGGTGTCCGCGGCGAGCCTGACCGACAAGGACCGTGAGGACGTCGCCACGATGGTGGAGATCGGGGTCGACTGGGTCGCGCTCTCCTTCGTGCGCCGTCCGGAGGACATCGAGGAGCTGCGCGGCATCATCCGGGGGCTCGGGGGCCAGCAACCCATCGTGGCCAAGCTCGAGAGGCCGGAGGCGATCGACAACCTCGAGGCGATCGTGGCCGTGACCGACGCGGTGATGGTCGCGCGCGGTGACCTCGGGGTCGAGGTCGGGCCCGAGCGGGTCCCCGCGATCCAGAAGGAGATGATCGACCTGTCGAACCGGTACAGCCGGCCGGTCATCACCGCCACGGAGATGCTCGACTCGATGATCCGCAGCCCCCGTCCCACCCGAGCGGAGGCCTCGGACGTCGCCAACGCGATCTTCGACGGCACCGACGCCGTGATGCTCTCCGGCGAGACGGCCGCGGGCCGCTACCCGGTGGAGGCGGTACGCACCATGGCCCGGATCGTCGAGGTGGCGGAGAACGCCGCCTCCCGTGTCCGTCCCGTGGCGCCGAGCACCGAGTACGGCAACGTCACGGGGACCGTCGTCGCCAAGGCGGCCGTCCAGATCGCCGACGACGTCGACGCCAAGGCGATCCTGGTGTTCTCCTTCTCCGGCGCGTCCATCCAGCTGGTGTCGAAGTTCCGGCCGAAGCAGCCGATCATCGGCTTCACCAGCGAGCGGACGACCCTGCACCGTCTCCCGCTGATGTGGGGGACCGCCGGCGCCACCGTCGCGGAGAAGGACCAGTCGAACGCCCTGATCGTGGCCGCGGACGAGGTCTGTCTGCAGTACGGCTACGGTCAGCGGGGTGACACCGTGGTGCTCGTGTCCGGTATCCCGGGTGGCCACGGCGGGACCAACCGGGTGATGGTCCACAAGCTGGGGGACCAGCCCACCTGACCGGCGCGGTCGCCAGCATCCCGAGCACCCGGTCGACGCTCCCGGTGGACGCAGCGGCTACCGGCCGACGTCGACCGGCTCGGCCGGAGGCCCGGCCGCCAGCAGCTCGGTGAGGTGGTGCGCGATCTCTCCGGGAGCCAGCTCGGCGTCGGTGGCGGCGAGCTCCTCGAGCGTCCACCAGCGCGCCCGGCCCGTCCCGGGGTCGCCCGTGGGTGGAGCATCGACGTCGTAGCCGTCGAGCCGCGTCAGGAACCAGCGTTCGCGTTGTTCGAGCCAGAGCCCCCGGAACGCGAACCGCACCGTGCGCCACCAGATCCAGGGCCCGAGCGGGGGCGTGACGCCGAGCTCCTCGGCGAGCTCGCGCCGCGCGGCCCGTTCGTGGTCCTCGCCCGGCCGGAGCCCGCCACCCGGTGCCGTCCACACCAGTCGATCGTTGGTCGGCGCGTGGGCCAGCAGCAGCACGCGCTCCGACGGGTCGAGCAGGAGCACACGAGCCGCGTCCCGCTCCAGCGGTCGTTCCCGCGTCCCGGTCGTCGGCTCCGCCGGCAGCCGCGGATGGGCCGGCACCACCCGGGAGGCGAGGACCCGGTCGGTCGCGACCACGTGGAGCTGTGCCTCGCGGTCGACGATCAGCAGCAGCTCGTCGTCGGCCGAGGCCAGGCGTCCGACCACGTCGGTGGGCACCGGCCCACGGTCGGAGCTGTCCACCAGATGGCGCACGGAGACCCGTTCGCCGACGTGCTCGTGCGTGACGCGACGCACGTAGCGCGGTCGGGGTCCTCCGAGCCGGGGCGAGCGGCCGGGGTCCGTCACGCCGGCACCGCCGCCGGATCGCGCACCTCGACGTCCACGCCGAACGCCCGGGCGAACCACCGGGTCCTGCGGGCGAGCTCGTCCGGCGTGACGTGGAGGCCGTCCCCGGTGAGCGTCAGGGTCACCCGCCCACGGTCGAGCTCCACGGCGACGTCGGTCACGGCCTGGTCGTGCGCGCGATCCAGGCCGTCGGCCACCTGGAGCAGGGCGAGCAGCCGTTCCGTGCGTTGCCGGTCGGCGGCGCTCAGCGAGGCGTAGGCGGGGAAGCGGTCCCCGATGCCCCGGGACCGGTGGAAGCGGACCAGCGTGGACAGGATGGCGGTCTCGGTGGGCGAGAACCCCCGAAGTTCGGCGTTCTCCAGCAGGTAGGCGCCGTGGACCTGTTGGCGTCGGAGGGCCACCGCCTCGCCCAGGGCGTGCAGGCGCGCCGCGTGACACAGCAGCTCGCGGTCGAGGTCCGTCAACCCGTGCAGCTCGCGGGTGCCGACGAACAAGCGGTCGGCGAGCGCGGCGACGTGGTCCGGATGAGGGTCGTGGATCCCGAAGGCACCCCGGATCCGCTCCACCTCGTCGCTGCGCAGCTCCACGGCGCCGGGCGGGGAGCTGACCGCGTGGCGGTCCAGGAGCATGCCTTCGCGCAGCCCCCAGTCGGACAGCATCGAGGTGGTGGTCCCGAGCCGTTGCAGCACCCGTGTCAGGATCACGGCGGCGACGTGGACGTGATCCGCCCGTCGCGACTTCATGGCCGGGAGGTCGCGCCGTCCGCTCTCGTCGACGGCGAGCAGCCGTGCCTCGAGCCGAGCGAGTTCGGAGGTGTCCATGCGCAGCTGGTTGAGGGTCGCTGGCAGCCACACGCCCCGTTCCGCCGCCGAGAGCCGGCCGAGCGCCCGGACCGTCCCGCCGACGGCGATCGTCGTGCCCGGCGCGTGCGCGCGCACCACGTCGACCAGCGGATCGAGCTCCGCGTCGACCAGCGCGCGGAGGGCCGCCACCTCGTCCGGCCCCGGGGGATCGTCGGTGAGTCGCGCCGACAGCGAGCTGGCGCCGAGGCGGGTGGAGGCGCACCACACGACCCGGTCACCGACGCCGATCGCCAGCTCCAGGGAGCCGCCACCGAGGTCGAGCACCAGCACGGGCTCGGAACGCACGGCCACGGCGGCGCGGACGCCGAGGTAGGCCAGCCGCGCCTCCTCCAGGCCCGGCAGCACCTCGACCTCGGCGCCGGCCGCCTCGCTCAGGGCGGCGATCACCGCCTGGCCGTTGCTCGCCTCCCGCAGGGCGGCCGTGGCGACGGCGAGCACCTGCTGTGCCCCGGTCCGGCGTGCGAGCTCCGCCAGGTGTCGCACGGTCGCCACGGCCTGGTCACGGGCGTCCTCGGGCACCTCGCCGTGTCGCGCGACCGTGCGGCCGAGGTGGAGCATCTCGCGTTCGCGCAGCACGGGCGCGACGGAGCGGCCGTCGAGGTCGGCGACGAGCACGTGGTAGGAGTTGCTGCCGAGGTCGAGGACCGCGCAGCGCATCAGCCGACGTCCGGATCGGGGACCAGCTCGATGCGTCCCGGGTCCGGCCAGTCGTCGAGCACCCAGGTGGCGGCCTTCTTGGAGGACGGCCGCTCCTTCAGGCTGCCCTGGTGCCAGAGGGTGTTCAGGATCGCGCCGATCACGTCCCCGTGGCTGCACAGCAGCGCGTCGCGGTCGCGTAGACGGCGGAGGAGCCGGTCGACGACGTCGGCGGGTGCCCCTTCGGCCAGCGCCTCGTCGTCGGTCACGGGCAGACCATGGCTGGCGGCCAGTGGCGCCACCGTGTCGACGCAGCGCTTCGCCGGGCCCGAGTGGATGGCGTCGAGCGCCACGCCGGCCCAGCGTTCGGCCAGCGCCTCGGCCTGGAGCCGCCCCGTCGCGCTGAGCGGACGCAGGCGGTCGTCCCCGGTCCACGCCGCCCGGTCTCCCGCGTCGGCGTGGCGGACCACGTACAACGTCACGTTCGCTCCCCGGTCCCGTCGGTCGTCAGCGCATGACGCAACAGTTCGGCGTCGCGAGCGTAGGTGAGGAGCCCCTCCGCCCTCCTGACCGGCACGAACCGGGCGTCGTCGACCTCGTGGTCCGGTGGACGACGTGACGGGTCCCCGGCCACCACGCCCATCCGCCACCACCGCACGTGTTTGGTCCCCGTGGGGACCGCGTACGTCGTCGCGGGCAGCTCGTCGAGCAGGCGACAGCGCACGCCCGTCTCCTCCTCGACCTCCCGCAGGGCGGCCTCCGCGGAGACCTCGCCCGCATCGAGCTTGCCCTTCGGCAGGGACCAGTCGCCGTGCCGGACGCGGTGGACCAACAGGACCTCGGGCCCGTGGGTGCCGTCGCGCATCACGACGCCCCCGGCCGCCAGCACGAGCAGCTCCTCGTCGGGGACGGCCTCCGGTCCACCAGGACGGAGCTCGCCGCTCACGCTTCGCTCCGTCGGGTCGAGCGTTCCTGCAGGGTCAGGTGCGTGTCGACCCCGCGGGTGGTCGGCACGCGGTGCCACCGGGCGTCCTCCGCGAGCTCCCAGGCGAGCAGGTCGTCGGCCAGGTTGACCTGCAGGATCTCCTCGAGACGTGCCTGCAACGCCGGATCGTCCACGGGGGTCAGCGCCTCCACCCGCCGATCGAGGTTGCGCGGCATCAGGTCGCCGGAGCCCATCAGGTAGTCGTAGCCGCGGGCCGCGCTGCCGAACCGGTAGAGCCGGGAGTGCTCGAGGTAGCGCCCCACGATCGATCGGACCGTGATGTGCTCCGACAGTCCGGGTACGCCCGGGCGCAGGCAGCAGATCCCACGCACGATCAGCTCGACCGGCGTGCCGGCCCGGGAAGCCTCGTAGAGCGCATCGATCACGTCCACGTCCACGAGGCTGTTCATCTTGGCGACGATGTGGCCGTCGTCGGCGCGGGTCTCGCGCTCGATCAGCTCCAGCATGCGACGGCGGAAGGTCATGGGCGCGACCACCAGCCGGCGGTAGTCGGCCTGCTGGGAGTAACCCGTCAACACGTTGAACAGGTCGCTCAGGTCCGCGCCGAGCTCCGGGTCGGCGGTCAACAGGCCCAGATCCTCGTAGATGCGCGCGGTCTTGTCGTTGTAGTTGCCCGTGCCGATGTGGGCGTACCGACGGACCCGACCGGACTCGCTGCGAACGACCAGGGAGATCTTCGTGTGGGTCTTGAGCCCGACCACGCCGTAGGCCACGTGGACGCCGGCCTCCTCAAGCGCCTTCGCCCACTCGATGTTGGCCTCCTCGTCGAAGCGGGCCTTCAGCTCGACCAGGGCCACGACCTGCTTGCCCTCCTCGGCCGCGTCGAGCAACGCCTTGATGACCGGGCTCCCGGGGCCGGAGAGGCGGTAGAGCGTCTGCTTGATCGCCAGCACGTCGGGATCGGCGGCCGCGGCCTCGATGAAGCGCTGCACCGACGTGGTGAAGGAGTCGTAGGGGTGCTGGACGAGCACGTCGCCCTCACGCAGCACCTCGAAGATCTCCCCTGGATCGTCGTCGGCCGTGACCAGCTGGGGTGGGGTGGTCCGCCGGAACGGCTCGTCCTTGAGATCCGGACGGTCGAGGGCGTAGAGGGCCCACAGCCCGGCGAGGTCGAGCGGGCCGGGCAGCTCGATCACGTCGTCGTGGGACATCTCGAGCTCGCGCACGAGCAGGTCGAGCACCTCCTCGGTCATGTCGGGTTCGACCTCGAGCCGCACCACCCGGCCGAAGCGGCGACGGGTCAGCTCGGACTCGATCGCGAGCAGCAGGTCGTCGGCCTCCTCCTCCTCGACCTCGAAATCGGCGTTGCGCGTGACCCGGAACACGTGGTGCTCCACCACCTCGAGGCCCGGGAACAGGCGGTCGAGATGGGCGGCGATGACCTGCTCCAACGGGACGAACCGCCGGCCGTCCGGCATGATCAGGAAGCGCGGCAGGACCGGGGGGACCTTCACGCGCGCGAACCGCGGACGCGGTGACGCCGGATCACGCACGATCACCGCCAGGTTCATCGACAGGTTGGAGATGTAGGGGAACGGATGGGCCGGATCGACGGCCAACGGTGTCAGGACCGGGAAGACCCGTTCCTCGAAGATGCCGACGAGGTGGTCGCGGTCGTGGGCGTCGAGCTCGTCCCAGTCGGCGAACTCGATGCCGGAGCGGGCCAGTCCCGGCACCAGCTGTTCGCGGAACAGCGAGGTGTGCCGGTGCGAGAGGTCGGCCACCAGCTCCTTGATCGCGGTCAGCTGGGCCGCCGGCGACATCTGGTCGGGGTTGCGGCCGGAGACCTCCGCGACCACCTGCTCCATCAGGCCGGAGACGCGGACCTGGAAGAACTCGTCGAGGTTGCCCTGGAAGATGGCCAGGAACTTGGCACGTTCGAGCAGTGGCAGTTCCGGGTCCTCGGCGAGCGCCAGGACACGTTCGTTGAACTGCACCCAGGAGAGCTCACGGTTGAGGTAGCGCGTCTGCTCGGCGCCACCGGGGTGGTGGTGCAGGATGCTGCGGGTGGTGTCGCGTGGGTGCGGCCGGCGCTCCGGGACCTCGCCGGGGACCCACACGTCGTCGAGCGGCACGAACCCCGGCTCCGGGCGGCGGGATGCTCCGGGAGCGGCCGTTCCCGAACGTCGCGGCGTGATCGGCGCGAGGCGGCCCGGCGCGTGCTCGGTCCGGTGGCCGTCACCCGTCCGACGAGGCGGCGCGGTCCTACGGGTCGTCCCGAGCGGGCCCTGGCCGCGCGGGGACGACCAGGCCCGTCGTGGCGTGATCTGGCGCCACGGGCTCCCCGTTCGCCACGGCCACCACGGGCGTCGTCGTTCGGTCTCGGTCATCGCCCGGCGTTGCTCCCTGCCCGTGGATCGCGCTGCGAGCCTACGGTGCACCGGTGGACGCTGCCCGGGTCGCTCGGCTGGGCGTCTACGCCGGTCGTCCCCTACAGTGACGCCGGGCCGGAGGTGGCCCCGATCCGGACCTGGAGGTCGCCGTTGACGTACACCATCGCCGAGCCCTGCATCGACGTGAAGGACAAGGCCTGCGTCGAGGAGTGCCCCGTCGACTGCATCTACGAGGGGGATCGGATGCTCTACATCCACCCCACCGAATGCATCGACTGCGGCGCCTGTGAGCCGGTCTGTCCCGTCGAGGCCATCTTCTACGAGGACGACGTCCCGGACGAGTGGCAGCAGTTCACGCCGATCAACGCGGAGTTCTTCGAGG
>SKTG01000422.1 GCA_007118045.1 Nitriliruptoraceae bacterium | reverse complement strand
GGCACCGTCGAGGTAGCGGTAGCGCTCGGCGACCTCCACCCGGCCCCCGGACGGGGGCGCGACCGCAGCCGCCGGGGTGCCAGGGGCGCCGGGGGCGCCCGCGGCCGTACCGGCCGCGGCGGCGCCGACGGCTTCGACGGGCCAGCGGGTCCGGATGCGCTCCAGGACCTCCTGCGCGGGTACCACACGGTCGCGCACCCACCCGTTCGTGGTGCCCACGTCCATGTACTCGATGAAGCGCAGCGTGACACCGGTGTCCCGCGCCCACGCCGCGAGCGCCTCCAGCTGGTGGTCGTTGACGCCCCGCTGGAGCACCGTGTTGACCTTCACCGGCTCCAGGCCGGCTGCCAGCGCCGCGTCGACGCCCTCCAGCACCGCCGCCACGGACAGCGGCGTGTCCGCGGTGGCGCGGAAGGTCGCGTCGTCGAGGGCGTCCAGGCTGATCGTCACCCGCTTCAGCCCGGCGTTCGCGAGATCCTCCGCGAGCCGGGGCAGCAGGATCCCGTTCGTGGTCAGGGCGATGTCGTCGAGTCCGTCGAGGGGCGAGAGCATCGCGACCAGGTCGGTGATGTCCCGGCGCAGGAGAGGTTCGCCGCCGGTGAGTCGGAGCTTGTTCACGCCCAAGGAGACGAACGCTCCCAGGACGCGTGCGAGCTCCTCGAAGCTGAGCAGTTCCTCCCGCTCCAGGAACGCGTGATCCGCGCCGAACAGCTCGCGCGGCATGCAGTAGCGGCACCGCAGGTTGCATCGGTCCGTCAACGAGACGCGCAGATCCTCCACCGGCCGGTCGAGGCGGTCGGTGACCCGAGGCACTGGCTGTCGAAGGTCCACCTCGGCACCGTACCGGCGTGGTCCCGGGAGGTCGCGGTGCCCCCGGGTAACCTCTCCCGTCACGAGGAGCGTGACGTTGCACATCGAGGTTCGGGTCTTCGGCGGGCTCGCCGAGCACGTCGGTGGCCCGCACACCGCCGTCGAGCTCACCGAGCCGGCGACGGTCGGGGACCTGCGGGAGGCGCTCGTCGCCACCCATCCGTCCCTCGCCTCCCTGCTCCCCCGGACCAAGGTGGCCGTGAACCTCGCGGTCGCCGACGACGATCATCGGATCCCCGCGGGCGCGGAGATCGCGCTGCTGCCGCCGGTCGCCGGCGGGGCCGCGAGCACGGGCCCGGTGACCATCACCGGGCTGCGCGAACCACCGTTCGACGTCGACGCCATCGTCGCCGACGTCACCGATGGCGGCACGGGTGGCACGGCGGTCTTCCTCGGTACGGTGCGCGACCACGCGCCGGACCTCGACGACGTGGTGACACTCGAGTACTCCGCCTATCCGGCCATGGCGGAACGGGTCCTGACGGAGATCGCGGGCGAGCTCCGTACGGCACACCCGGAGCTGCGGGGACTGGCGCTGCTCCACGCGGTCGGCGAACTGCACGTCGGCGCCCACACGATCCTGATCGTGTGCTCGGCCGGTCACCGCGCGGAGGCCTTCGAGGCCTGTCGGGACGCGCTCGAGCGGGTCAAGGACCGGGCACCGATCTGGAAGCGGGAGATCACCTCGGACGGGACGCACCGGTGGGTCGGGCTCCCCGAGGGCTCCGACGAGGAGGCGAGCGCCGGAAGCTCGTCGCCCTGATCCCCCCGCGGTCGGGGGCGGGGCTCGCCGGGGAGGTGGCAGCGCGGAGGACGTGACGGCCTGTCGCACGTGGCACAGTAGGACCCCACTGCCGCACGACCGCCTCGACGCCCGCGGTCCCGAACCAGGTTGGAGCACCCATGCACCCCCTGCTCGCCCTCGGCCTCGCCGCGACGGGACTGACGCTGGTCCCCCGGCTCGTGGCTGGCACCGGGCCCGGCGTCCGCGCCGTTCCCGCCGCGCAGGCGGCGCCCCTGCTGGACGCGGAGGACACGGTGGTCCTCGACGTGAGGAGCGCACCCGAGGTGCTCCAGGCCCGGCTGCCGGGTGAGGCCCTCAACCTCGACTTCCACGCGCCGGACTTCCCCGACCGGGTCGCCGAGCTCGATCGCGACGCCAGCTACCTGTTGTACTGCCGGTCGGGCCAGCGCAGCGGCCACACCCGGCGCCTCATGGAGCAGCTCGGCTTCGTCGACGTGACCGACATCAGCGACGGCATCATCGGCTGGGTCGACGCCGGTCTGCCCGTCGAGCACGGCTAGGCATCGTCCGACGCGGTCGCCGGGGGTCAGGCCTCGCTCGCGGGCGGGTCCTGACCGGTGGTCAGGTGGTCGCGTTGCCCGACGGCCGGGAGCTCGCGTGTGACGATGACGTCGATCCCGGTCCCGAGGACGTCGGCCACGACCACCTCGCCCCGCTTCACGGGGGCAGCGATGCGCAGGCCCCGCAGTGCCTCCACGACCGCGACGAGCTGATCGCGCGGGACCGGCTCCGCGGTCCGCACCGGCACGCGTCGGATCGCCGCGCCCTCGATCCAGATCGTCGTCGACAACGGACGACGGGGATCGAGGTGCTCCTGGCGCCCGTAGCGGTCGCCCTTGCGGCAGTTGAAGCCACGGACCTCCACCACCTCGTCGTCGACCGCGTCGACCTCCAGGCGGCAGCCGAGGGGGCAACCAGTGCACAGGTAGACGTGGGTCGCCACGTCCTCGTCGATCGCCTGCGGCTGTGGCTGCCGGTCGTGACGGTGGTTCACCGGACCACCGCCTCGGCCGGGACCGCGTCGATCCGCAGCACCGCGCCGGACCATCCCTCGAGCATCCGGGGAGCGAGCTGGAGCGTGACCATCTCCGCCGGCACGACCGCGCGCACCTTGCGCCGGTGCACCTCACCGATCCGCAGCATCGTGGGACCGTGAATCGGCCGCTTCACCCGGAACGACACGGTGTGGGTCCCGTCGCGCGAGATCGTGTGCGGGACGACGTAGGCGACGTTGTCGCCAGGGACCAGACGCACGTCCTCGTCCGGTCTGCGGGCACCCGTGGCCAGTGCGGCCGCCCACTCCCCCGCGACGCGCGCCTCGCGGCTGACCCAGTCCGCGAGGTCGTTGACGTGAACGACGTTCCCGGCAGCGAAGACCCCAGGGATGGTGGTCTCCATGGTGCCGCTGACGACCGGCCCTCCCGTGACCGGGTCGAAGAGCGCACCGAGCTCACGTGCGAGCTCGGCATCGGGGATCAACCCGATCGACAGCAGCAGCGTGTCGACGTCCACGTCCCACGAACGCTCCAGGATCGGTTCACGACCGTCGTCGACGGGCGCCACGGTGACCCGCTCCAGCCGGTCACGGCCATGGATCCCCACCACGGTGGTCGACAGATGCAGCGGGATGTCGAGGTCGTCGAGGCACTGCACGACGTTGCGCATCAACCCGCTCGGATGTGGGAGCAGTTCGAAGACCCCGACGACCTCGACGCCCTCCAGCCTCAGACGGCGCGCCATGATCAGGCCGATGTCGCCCGAGCCCAGGATCGCCGCTCGACGGCCTGGGAGGTAGCCATCGAGGTTGACCATGCGCTGGGCCAACCCGGCCGTCATCACCCCGGAGGGACGGTCACCAGGGATGCGGATGGCCCCACGGGTGCGTTCCCGGGCACCCATCGCCAGCACGACCGAGCGGGCGTCCAGACCGGTCACGCCGACCGTCGGTGACATCAACTTCATGCGGCCGCCGGGGCCGACGTCCATCACGTAGGCGTCGGTGAGCACGTCGATGTCGTGCTCCAACACCTGCTCCAGGTAGCGCTGGGCGTACTCGGGGCCGGTGATCTCCTCGTCGAAGGCGTGCAGACCGAACCCGGAGTGGATGCACTGCAGCAGGATGCCACCGGGCTCGGCGTCGCGGTCGACCAGCAGGATCCGTTCCGCTCCGCGGGCACGGGCGCCGAGTGCCGCCGCCATCCCGGCCGGGCCGGCACCGACGATGGCGACGTCGTAGTCGGCCTCGAGATGACGGAGCTGTCCGGTGATCGGCATCGTCGGTCAGCTCCCCCCACTCGGTGCGGCGTCCACGTCATCGCGATCTCGCACGAGCCAGGACGTCCCGCCACGCTTGGTCACCTCGGTCATCGGGATACCTCGACACCGGGCGAGCAGCTCGAGACAGCGCCAGGTGCAGAACCCACCCTGGCACCGGCCCATCCCCGCACGCGTGCGGAACTTCACGCCGTCGAGGGTGCGGGCACCCCGCTCGATCGCGTCGACGATCTCGGCCTCGGTGACGAGCTCGCAGCGGCACACCAGTTGCGCGAAGCCCGGCTCCGACGCCGCCAGCTCCGCCTGTTCCCGGGTGGACAGGACCGAGAACCGCACCGGGTGCTCGGCCCGGGGTCGCCAGTCCGACCGTTCCCGTAGCTCGAGACCTTCGTCGCGCAGCACCTCGATGATGTGATCCGCGATGGCGGGCGCGGCGGTCAGCCCCGGCGACTGGATCCCCGCCGCGTTGACGAACCCACGCCGACCCGTGGCCCCCAGCACGAAGTCGTCGCTGTCGGCGACCGCACGCACCCCGGCGAACTCCGCGATCACATCCCGCTCGCTGATGGCCGGGACCAGCCGCTTCGCCGCCGCGAAGACCGCCTGTGCGCCTTCCGGGGTGGTCGCCGTGTCGTCCTTGTCGTCGGTCGCCTCGGCGGTGGGGCCCACCATGATCGTGCCGTCGAAGGTGGGGGTCACCAGCGTGCCCTTCGAGGTCGGGGTCGGACACGGGAAGATCACCGAGGTCACCAGCCCCGCCAGCCGCTTGTCGAGCAGGTACTCCTCACCCTTCCGCCCGGTGATGGTGAACGTCCCCACCCCCGCCATCCGCGCGACCTCGTCCGCCCGCAGCCCCGCAGCGTTGACGAGGTAACGCGTCGCCAGCGTGCGGGTCGGCGTATGCACGACCAGGGGCCCGTCCGGCTCGCCGCGGTGGGCGGGCTCGATCGCGGTGACCGGCTGCTCGGTGGCGATCTCGACCCCGTTGGCCGCCGCGTTGTCCGCGATCAGCAGCACCGCCTCGTAGGGGTTGACCACGCCGGCCGTCGGCGCCCACAGCGCGGCGATCACGTCACGGGAGAGGTTCGGTTGATGTGCACGGACGCGAGCCGCGTCCCAGCGCTGGAGGCCGGGGATCCCCTTGCGCTCCCCCCGGGCGTGGAGGTGCTCGATCGTCCCGAGCTCCTCGGCCGACAACGCGACCAGCAGCTCACCCACCTGCGCGAAGCCGAACCCCAGATCGTCCCGCAGCCGCAGCCACCCCTCGTTCCCCGGCCATTCCAGTGCGCCCTTCAGCGTGGCGGGATCGGCGTGGATACCCGAGTGGATGATGCCGCTGTTGGCCTTGCTCACCCCGAAACCGACCTCGGCGTCGCTCTCGAGCACCACGACGTCGAGGTGGTAGCGGGACAGTTCGCGGGCCAGCGTGATGCCGACCACGCCGCCCCCGATCACGATGACGTCGTGGCAGCGGGACGGTGCCACGGGACCTCCTGACGGATCGACGGCGGGGCGACGGGTCGACGGCGGGGCGGACCGTCACCGTGCCAGCAGGTGGCACGGTTCGGGAAGGTGCGTTCGACCCCGATCCGGGCCGATGGTCCCACCGTGCCTGCGAAGTGAGCGCCCAGGAGCGCGGTCGGTGCGGCATGCTGGACGACCGGGTGGACCCCGCATGGCAGAGCCGCCTCGTCCCCGTCGCCTCACCTCGCACCGAACCATCGGACCGAACAGGAAAGGGGCCGATGACGCCCGACCCCGACCGGGATCGCCCGGAACGGTCGTCCGACGACGCGAGTGTGGACGAGGACGACGTCCGTTCCGGTGTCGGCCGCGCGGGGTACTACGAGGACGAGGTCGAGGCGGCGGCCGAGGAGCTCGCGAAGGTCCGGCGTGTCTGGGCCGGCCGGATCCTCGGTCCGCTCCTCGCGGTCATCCTCCATCAGCTGCTGGCCGGGGTGGACGCGCTGCCGGCCGAGGGCCGTACGACCGCAGCGGTCGGCCTGTTGATGGCGGTGTGGTGGATGACGGAGGCGCTTCCCCTACCGGTCACCTCGCTGCTGCCGGTCGTGCTGTTCCCGCTACTGAGAGTGACGGACGTCGAGGCGGCCGCGGCACCGTACGCGAACCCGGTGATCTTCCTGTTCGGTGGTGGTTTCGTGATCGCGCAGGCCGTCGAGCGGTGGGGGCTGCACCGGCGGATAGCCCTGCGGACAGTGCTCGTGGTGGGGACCGAGCCACGACGACTCATCGGCGGGTTCATGCTCGCCAGCGGCAGACTGTCGATGTGGATCAGCAACTCGGCGACCACCGTCATGATGCTGCCGATCGGGGTCTCGGTCCTCGTGTTGCTGGCCTCCAAGTTCGACGAGGAAGGCTCCGGGACGGTCGGTCTACCCGCGACCTGGCAACCGTTCGCGACCGCCCTGATGCTCTCGATCGCGTACGCGGCCAGCATCGGCTCGGTCGCGACCATCATCGGTACCCCTCCCAACGGGATCATGGCCGGCTACCTCGCCGCGCAGGGCATGCCGATCGGGTTCGGCCAGTGGATGCTGCTCGGCCTCCCGCTCGCCTCGATCTTCATGGTCGTGGCCTGGCTGCTGCTCACGCGCGTGCTGTTCACCCTCGACGCACAGGAGCTTCCTGGAGGAGCGCAGGTCATCCGCTCCGAACTCGCCGACATGGGGCCGATGAACCGTGGCGAGCGGTTCACCCTCGGGGTGTTCGTCACCGTCGCGTCGTTGTGGATCGCCAGAACCTGGCTGCAGACGCTCCCCGGTCTCGGGGGGCTGGACGACGCCACGATCGCGATCGCGGGTGCGGTCGCGTTGTTCCTCATCCCCGTTGATCGCCGCCGCGGTGTCATGGTGCTCGACTGGCGATGGGCGAAGCGCATCCCATGGAGCATCCTCGTCCTGTTCGGGGGCGGGCTCAGCCTGGCCGCAGCGATCGACGCGAGCGGCCTCGCCCGGTTCGTCGGAGAGTCGGTCGGGGACCTGGACCGGCTCGCGCTGCCACTGCTGATCGTCGTGATCACCCTGACGGTGGTGGCACTGACGGAGGTCAGCAGCAACACGGCCACCGCAGCGGTGTTCCTCCCGATCCTCGGTGGTATCGCCGTGGGCATGGGCCTCGGACACGCCGAGCTCGTCATCCCGGCCACGCTGGCCGCGACCTTCGCGTTCATGCTCCCGGTGGCCACCCCACCCAACGCCATCGTGTTCGGTTCCGGCTACATCGGCATCGGACAGATGGTCCGCGCAGGGGTGTGGCTCAACCTCGTCGGGCTCGTGCTCAACCTGCTCGTCGTCTACACCCTGGCCAGCGTGGTGTTCGGCTTGGACCTGTGGTGAACCGACGGAGCGCCTAGCCGCACGGGCGGCTGCTCGTGCCGCCCCGGAGCCGGGTCAGGAGGATCGGCCCCCCGGGGTCAGTTCGAACGTCACGGTCGCGCCGGCCGAGAGCCGACCACGTCGTCCGTTGCAGCCGATCATCACCGGTGCGAGCTCCGAGGCAGGTGCGCTCACCCGCAGTACCTCCTGGTCGAGCGAGACCTGTAGGTGATGGCCCCGGTAGTACAGCAGCAGGTCGAGCCGGGGCACCTCGGCGGGCAACGCGGGATCGAAGTGCAGCTCGTCCCGTTCGACCGTCAACCCGGTGTAGCCGCGCTGCACGAGATCGAGGGTGCCGGTCATCGCGCCCAGGTGGATCCCCTCGGGGGTCGTGCCCCCCTGGATATCGGCGATGTCGCTCTTGAGCGCGTGTTCGAAGAGAGCCCAGGATCTGGCACGGTCCGAGCGCGCCAGCAGCCAGGCGATCACCACCGCGCTCAAGGTCGAGCCGTGTGAGGTGCGCGCGCGGTAGTACTCGATCGTCTCCGGGATCCGTTCCGGCAGCCAGCCGTAACCGAGGGAACGCATGATCCGGTGCAGCTCGTCGGCCGTGAGCAGGTAGAACAGCATCAGCACGTCGGGCTGCTTGGCGACCTTGTACCGGTTGGGAGTGTCCCCCTCGCCGTGCAGTATCCGGTCGAGGCGTTGGATGTCGCCGTACCGTGCGCGGT
>SKTG01000353.1 GCA_007118045.1 Nitriliruptoraceae bacterium | reverse complement strand
CGACCGTCGCACCGAGGGATCTGACCCGGTGACGTTCCTCCGTGAACCCGTCCCAGTCGTCCTCGAACGGTCGCAACACCTGCTCGACGGGCTCGGCCGGCCCGTGCAGCTGCGAACCCGCGGCAGGGACCGCCCGCGCCGCCTGCTGCCATCGCACGTCGGATCCGAAACGCTCCGTCACGGCAGGATGGTCAACGCGTTCGATCGCCTCGTACACGGCTCGCACGACCTCGGTCGGCTCGTCATCGACCATCGCAGCTCCCTACCGACGTCGCGGGTGACCGAGAGCCAACCGTAGACGGGCGGGTGTGCGGGCGAGGGCACTAGCGTCGCCTCGTCACGACCGAGCGAACGAGGAACCGACCGATGACCGAGTCCCGACCGTTGGAGGGACGGACCGCCCTCGTAACCGGCTCATCGGCGGGGATCGGTCGCGCGATCGCGCTCACGCTGGCTCGGCACGGAGCGACGATCGGCGTGAACTCCCGGACCGAGGACCGGGCGGCCCCGGTCGTCGAGGAGATCGTGGCGCAGGGCGGTCACGCCCATGCCATCGTGGGCGACGTCGCCGCTCCAGGTGTGCCCGGACGGCTGGTCGACGAGTTCGTCACGACCTGTGGAGCCATCGACGTCCTGGTCAACAACGCCGGACAGGGCAGCGTGCAGCCCTCCGAGGAGGTCGACGAGGACACCTGGCAGGGTCTGATCGATCTGCTCCTGACAGCGCCGTTCCACTGCGCGCAGGCGGCCGGCCGTCACATGCTCGCGGCCGAGCGGGGCGTGATCGTGAACATCTCCTCGATCGCCGGTCACGTCGCTCTGCCTCGCCGCGCGGCCTACAGCACCGCCAAACACGGGCTCGTCGGGATGACGCGGGTGCTCGCCGCCGAGTGGGCCGACCGGGGCGTGCGGGTGCTCTCCGTCGACCCGGCCTACATCGCGACCGATCTGATCCGTGGCTCGATGGCCAGCGGCGGCTTCGACGAGGCAGCCATCGAACGCCGGACGCCGCTCGGCCGGCTCGGCACGCCCGAGGAGGTCGCCGACGTGGTGGCCTTCCTGGTCTCGGACGCCGCCTCCTACGTCACCGGCGCCAGCGTGATGGTGGACGGGGGCTGGACCGCCTACGGAGGCTTCTGAGCGACGAGCCCGGATGTCGACCGGGCGCCGCCGCCGACGACCGAACCACCCGATGGCGCGTCAGTCGAGCGGTGCGTAGCGCTGCAGCTCACGCTTCGCGAGCGACATCTTGTGGACCTCGTCTGGACCGTCCGCGATACGCAGCAGGCGTGCCTGGGTCCACAGCGCGGCCAGTGGCGTGTCGTCGGAGACCCCGGCGCCACCGAACGTCTGGATCGCCCGATCGATGACCCAGGCGGCCATCTCCGGGACCGCGACCTTGATGGCGGAGATCTCGACCTGCGCCCCCTTGTTCCCGACGGTGTCCATCAACCATGCCGTCTTGAGGACCAGGAGCCTGGCCTGCTCGATGCGGATGCGGGCTTCGGCGATCCACTCCCGGACGACACCCTGCTCCGCCAGCGGACGGCCGAACGGCTCGCGTTCGTGGGCACGCGCACACATGTGGTCGAAGGCACGCTCCGCCATCCCGATGAGGCGCATGCAGTGATGGATGCGACCGGGCCCCAGACGGGCCTGTGCGATCGCGAAGCCGCCACCCTCCTCACCGAGCAGGTGACCGACCGGTACCTCGACGTCGTCGTAGTGGATCACGGCGTGCCCGCCGTGCGCGTGGTCGACGTAGCCGAACACGGTCGTGGTCCGCTCGATCCGGACGCCGGGCGCGTCCAAGGGCACCACGATCATGCTGTGCCGACGGTGCCGATCCCCGTCCGGGTCGGTGACCCCGAGCAGGATCGCGACCCGGCACCGGTCGCTCAGCGCCCCGTGGGACCACCACTTGCGACCCTGGATGCGGTAGACGTCACCGCGGCGTTCGATCCTGGTGTCGATGTTCGTCGCATCCGAGCTGGCCGTGTCCGGTTCCGTCATGGAGAAGCAGGACCGGATCTCGCCCTCCAGCAACGGCACCAGGAAACGGCGCTGCAGCTCAGGGGACGCGAACCCCGCCAGCAGCTCCATGTTGCCCGTGTCCGGCGCCGCACAGTTGATGGCATCGGGCGCGATGAACGGGCTGCGACCGCTGATCTCGGCCAAGGGGGCGTACTCGAGGTTCGAGAGACCGGCGCCCCACTCCTCGTCGGGCAGGAACAGGTTCCAGAGCCCACGCGACCTGGCCTCGGTCTTGAGCTCCTCCACGACCGCCGGCGTCACGTACGCATCACCGGCCGCGGCGAGCTCACGTTCGTACCGCAGCTCGTTCGGGTAGACGTGGGTGTCCATGAAGTCGAGGAGCGACTCGCGATACTCCTCGGTGCGGGCGTTGTAGGCGAAGTCCACGGTGTTCCTCGAGCGTCGGTGATCGATCGTCGATCAAGGGCGGGAGTCTTCGGCGCGACGGTCCGAGCTACGTGACTCGGCCGACCTCACTCGGCGAGACGCTCGAGCGCCGGTTCGTCCGGTACACGGACCCCGATCAGACGCAGCGCGTGTCGCTCGTAGCGGTCGCAGAGCTCCTCGGGATCGAGCTCGCCGTCGGGCCGGTACCAGTCGGAGATGGCCATCCCCATCTGCAGGATCGCGAACGTCGTGGTCTTGACGTCCACGAGGTCGAAGGAGCCGTCGGCATCACCGCCGACCAGCAGATCGCGCAGCCGACGCTCGTACCTCTTGCGGAAGTCGAGCACCCTCGCGTACCGCTCGGAGGAGAGCACACGGATACGCGCGTTGACGATGCGTGCTTCCTGGGCGTGCGTCGCGTGGTAGCGGACGTGGACCCGCACGAACGTGCGCAGAGCCCGGAGCGGGGTGACGTCGACCTCCACGGCGGCGTCCTGCCGGGCCTCGAGCTCGGTGATCGCGTCCTCGACGATCGCCCACAGCAGGTCCTCCTTCGCCGGGTAGTGGTTGTAGAGGCTCGCGGGCTTGACACCGACGTCCTGGGCGATCTGCCGCATGGACGTGGCTTCGTAGCCCCGGTCGGCGAAGCTGCGGATGGCGATCTGGAGCATCAGCTCGCTGGTCGTCACCGGCGCACCGTGGTGGCTCATCCGCCACCACCCTCTCCGGCCGGGGACCGACCCCGGCGCGGTCGGTTCGCGCTGTGGACGGGCCGGCCGACCGCGATGTGGGCGGCCTCGGCGTACATCTCGGACATCGTGGGGTGGGGGTGCACCGTGCCTGCGAGATCCTCGACGACCGCCGCCATCTCGACCGCGAACGTGCCCTCCGCGATCAGTTCGGATGCGTGCGGCCCGACGATCTCGACCCCGAGGACGGTGTCGGTGCCCTCCTCGAGGACGAGCTTGCCGTACCCGCTCGGGCTGCCCATCGTCGCCGCCCGGCCGGACGCCCCGAAGGGGAACGTCGCGGTCACGCTCTCGATGCCCGCCGCCGCGGCCTCCCCCTCGCTGAGGCCGGCGACCGCCACCTCGGGGTCGCTGAAGACGACCATGGGGACAGCGGCCGGGTCGAAGGCGGCGGACCGTCCCGCGAGTGCGTCCACGGCGACCGGTGCTTCGGCCATCGCCTTGTGCGCCAGGGCCGGCCCCGGCGTGATGTCCCCGATGGCGGCGACGTCGGGGGTGAGCAGGCGATCCGGACCGACCTCGAGCAGACCATCGGCGCGGACGTCGACCCCCAGCACGTCCAACCCGAGCTGGTCGGTGTTCGGTCGACGACCGACGGCGACGAGCAACCGGTCGCACGCGACCTGCCGCCGCACCCCCTCGTGCTCGAGCGTGACCTCCCGGTCGTCGAGGTCCACGAGCGTCGTGTCGGTGGCGACCGCGACGCCGAGCTCTTCGAGACGTCCCGCCACCGCGCGTCCCACGGCGGGATCCAGCGTCGGCAGGAGCCGGTCCAGTGCCTCGACGATCGTGACCTCCGCGCCGAGCTTCGCGAAGGCCGTGCCGAGCTCGAGCCCGATGTAGCCGCCACCTGCCACCACCAGCGAGTCCGGGACGACGTCCAGCTCGAGGGCGTCCGTGGAGTCGATCACACGCTCACCGTCGCGTGGCAGGCCAGGTAGCTCGACCGGTCGGCTCCCGGTCGCCACGATGACCGACCGGTACGTGAAGTAGCGCACGGGTCCCGTGCCGTCGGTGACGAGTAGCCGCCCCTCCTGCTGGAACCTGGCCTCCCCGGTCACGAGCTGCACACCCGCGCGGTCGAGCAGACCCCGGACGCCGCCGGTGAGCTGCGTGACGACCTGCTCGCGGTGTGATCGGAACGCGGTCAGGTCGACCTCGCCTACGGCATCGAGCACACCCTGGTCGACGAGGTCGCGGGCACGGGTCACCCGTTCCGCGACCTCGATCAGGGTCTTGCTGGGGATGCACCCGACACGCAGGCACGTCCCGCCGACGCCATCACGGCCGTCCCGGTCGACGAGCGTGACCTCGCGGCCGTCCCGGGCCGCGTGGAGCGCGGCCGCGTACCCGCCCGGACCGCCGCCCACGACGACGAGATCGTGCTCCTCGGCGAGCTCCCCGACGACCATCAGGACCCCTCGGCGAGCAACAGGATCGGGTCGGCGACCAGCTCCGCGACCGTGTTGACGAACGCGCCGAGCACGTGACCGTCGATCAGGCGGTGGTCGGCCGACGCGGACAGCGGCAGCACGGGTCGTACGACCGCCTCGCCCTCGTGCGCGACCACGGCGTCGTGGATGCGACCGAGCCCGAGGATCCCCGCCTCCGGCGGCCGGATGATCGGTGTCCCGAGCGTGCTGCCGTACGAGCCGCTGTTCGAGACGGTGAACGTGCTCCCCCGGCTGTCCGCCGGGCCGAGCGATCCGTCGCGTGCGGCGTCCGCGAGCCGATCGATCTCGCCCACCAGCTCGGCCAGTGAACGCTGGTCGGCGTCGCGGACCACCGGCACCAGCAGTCCCTTCTCGGTCGCCGTCGCGACACCGAGGTGGCACCCACCGCGGTAGGTGATCTCGCCGGCGTCGGCATCGAGGCTGGCGTTGAGCGACGGATGCTCCCGGAGCGCACGGGCCACGATCATGACCAGCAGCGGCAGGTAGGTCAGCTGCCGGCCCGTCCGTTCGATCCTGGGGCGCAGGGCACGTCTCGCCTGGACGAGCCCGGTGGCGTCCACCTCCCGGAGATCCGTGATGTGCGGGACCTCGCGCCACGCCGCCGTCATGGTCTCGCTGATGCGGCGTCGGATCCCCCGGAGCGGAACGATCCGGTCCTCGGCGGTCACGATCGCGGACGAGGGGTCACGTCCTTCCACGCCGTCGCGGGACGGGTCCGGGGTGGTGTCGACCGTCTCCTCCGGCTCGTCCTCGGTACCCGCGGCGCTGGTGAGGTCCTCGTCCGTGATCCTGCCTCCCGGCCCGGACCCCTGGATCTCGCTGAGGTCGATGCCGAGTTCGCGCGCCCGTCGACGGGTGGCGGGCGAGGCCTTCGGTCGCCGTGAGGTGCGGCCGTCGGTCTGCGACGCGGCGGTCCCGTCTCCACCGGCCGAGCCACCGACCGAGCCGCCACCCGAGCTGCCGCCCGCCGTCGCCACCGCTCGGTCGCCCGCCGAGCGGTCGCCTTCGTTCGACGCGGTGGCGGCCGGGTCCGCCGACGCCGCGGCCCGCGGGGTGTCCGATCCGGGTGCGGTTTCCTCCCGGTCGCCGGCGGCGTCGTCCGGCCGGATGGTGACCACCACGGCGCCGACCGGGAGCATCTCCCCCTCCTCGCCGCCCCGCGCTTCGATGACCCCGGCGGCGGGCGCCGGGAGCTCCACGGCGGACTTGTCGGTCTGGACCTCGACGACGATCTGGTCGCGGTCGACGTGGTCGCCGACCGCGACGTGCCAGGTCAGGATCTCCGCCTGGTCGAGTCCCTCGCCGACGTCGGGCAGCTCCAGCTGGATGTTCGTCATACCTGGTTCACCGTCCGGATCGTGGCGTCGACGACGCGTTGGACGCTCGGGAGGTACTGGTCCTCGATGCCCGCGAGCGGGTACGGCGTGTCCGGCGCCGTCACGCGCGCGACGGGTGCCTCGAGGTCGTAGAAGCACTCGTCCTGCAGGGTCGCGACCACCTCCGCGCCGAAGCCGGCGCTGAGCGGTGCCTCGTGCACGACCACGCATCGACCCGTGGCGGCGACGGCCTCGGCGAGCCCCTCGACGTCCAAGGGCACCAGCGTCCGCAGGTCGAGCACGGTCGCGTCGATCCCCTGTCGTGCGAGCTCGTCGGCCGCACCGAGGGCCATCTGGACCGCCGCGCTCCAGGCCACGATCGTCACGTCGCTGCCCTGCCTGGCCGTCCTCGCCCGCCCGAAGCCCACGGTGTAGTCCTCGTCGGGCACCTCGCCCTTGACCATGCGGTAACCGCGGAGGGGCTCGCAGAAGAGCACGGGGTCCGGATCGCGGATCGCCTCCGCCAGCAGGCCCTTGGCGTCGTACGCGGTCGCCGGCATCACCACCTTCAGGCCGGGTGACTGCACGAACTGCGCTTCGAGCGCGTCGGAGTGCAGCTCCGGTGTCCGGACGCCACCGCCGAACGGGGTGCGGATCGTCAGCTGCAGCGGGTAGCGGCCCCGCGAGCGGTAGCGGTACCGCGCGACCTGCGACGCGATCTGATGGAACCCCTGGTGGGTGAAGCCGAGGAACTGGATCTCGGCGACCGGGACCATGCCCGAAGCCGCCAACCCGAGCGCCGAGCCGGCGATCACGGCTTCCGCGAGCGGCATGTCCACGACCCGGGACGAGCCGAACTCGTCGCGCAGGTCGGCGGTGGCGCGGAACACCCCACCCAGCTGTCCGACGTCCTGGCCGAGCACCGTCACCCGGTCGTCCCGCCGCATCTCCGCGTGGAGGGTGGCCCGGATCGCTTCGATCATCGTCATGGTGCTCATCGGTCACCTCCGGAGAGCGATGCGCGCTGGCGTGCGAGCCGCACGCTGTCGGCCGCGTACACGTGGTCGAAGATCTGGTCGACCGTCGGTGACGGCGTCTCGAAGGCCACCCCCAACGCCCGCTCGATCTCCGCCTCGTTGTCCCGCTCCACCTCGGCAGCGAGGTCATCGTCCCAGGCGCCACTGGCCGCGAGGTGGCGCTGCAGACGCGCGATCGGGTCCCGCGCCTCCCACTCCTCTCGCTCCGCGTCGTCGACGTACCGCGTGGGGTCGTCGGCCGTGTTGTGCGGTCCGAGCCGGTAGGTCTTGGATTCGATCAGGGTGGGCCCATCGCCCGCCCGTGCCCGGTCCACCGCCTCCGCGGTCACGGCATGCACGGCGAGCGCATCGTTGCCGTCCACCACGGCGCCGGCGATGCCGTACCCCGGCGCTCGGTCGGCGAAGGATGCCGCTGCCGACTGCATGCGACGTGGGGTGGAGATCGCCCAGCCGTTGTCCTGCAGGAAGAAGATCACCGGTGCACCGAGGATGCCGGCCAGGTTGCAGGCCTCGTGGAAGTCCCCCTCGGACGACGCGCCGTCACCGAAGTAGACGATCACGACCTCGTCGTGTCCCTGCAGCTGACGACCCCACGCCAGTCCGACCGCGTGGGGGATCTGCGCGGCGAGGGCGATCTGGATGGGCAGGACCCTGGCCTCGTCCGGCACCCCGGCACCCGCCATGTTGCCCATGAAGTACAGGAAGAAGTGCTCCAACGGGTACCCGTGGTACATCATGCCGGGCAGCTCGCGGTACTGCGGGACCAGCCAGTCCCTGCCTCGCTCCAGTGCCATCGCCGAGGCCGTCACCGACGCTTCCTGCCCGGTGACCGTCGACAACGTCCCGAAGCGTCCCTGTCGCTGCAGGCTGACGGCGCGTTGGTCGACCGCGCGGGAGAGCATCATCTGGCGCAGCACGGCGAGCTGTCCGTCCTCGTCGAGCCGTATCCGTTGGGGGTCGGGCGATCCGCCGTCGTCGCCCATCAGTCGCAACGGGGTTCCCGAGGTGACGTGCGGCACCTCGCTTGGCGCTTCGGATGTCACGAGCACTCCTGATCGTCGGGT
>SKTG01000326.1 GCA_007118045.1 Nitriliruptoraceae bacterium | reverse complement strand
GACGGCGCGCGCCGCACCCGGCGAACCGACCTCGGCCGCCACCTCCCCGTACGTGAGCACCTCCCCCGGCCGTGTCGCCTCGACGGCCGCGAGCACGGCGGCGGTGAACCCCTCCGGCCCCCCGCGCGGCCCGGCCACCCGCCCACGTCGACGTTGCGGGTCGCTCACGACCGGGACCATCCCCGTCGGGCGACGAGTAGCGTGCCGCCCACCTCGCAGCGTGCCGGATCGAACGGAGACCGAACGTGATCACCGCTTTCGTGCTGCTCGACGTCGACGTGGACCGGGTGCCCGAGGTGGCCACGGAGCTGTGCGGCCTGGAGGGCGTGACCGAGGTCTACTCCGTGACGGGGCGGTACGACCTCATCGTCAAGGTGCGGGTCAGCCGCAACGAGGACCTGGCCGACGTGGTGACCGGCCGCATCGGCAAGGTCACCGGCATCGCCGGCTCCGAGACGGTCATCGCCTTCCGCAGCTACTCCGAGGAGGCACTGGACGCCGGCTTCGCGCTCGGGCAGGACCCGCCGGCCTGATCTGACCGACCGGCCTGGCCGGCCGACCGAGCGGCGCGCCACCGTGGTCACTGCCTCGGCTGGGCCGGTTCCGGCTCGTCCGAGCCGATCCCGTCCGGTCCCGCCCCGTGCGAGCCGTCCCCGTCCGCGTCGAAGCGGCCCGAGCCGTCGACCGATGGGGGTGGCGCCTCGTCCTCGGGCAGCACCTCGCCCTCCGGCGGCCGCGGCGGACCCGCCGGGGGCGGAGCCTCGGCGCCCGCGGGCTCGGCCGGTTCCTCGCCGTCGGGATAGGCGATCCGGGGGTGATAGATGCCGACCAGCGATTCCACGATCGTGTCCCGTGCGGTCATGAGCTCACGGAACGTCAGATCGCACTCCTCGAACTGGCCGTCCTCGATCCGTTCCTGCATCAGCCGATCGACGGTCTTCTCGATCTCCCCGCGGGGGAGCGTCCCACGTGACATCGCCATCGCGCGGGTCGTGGCCTCGCAGCAGTCGGCCAGCAACAGGATGGCGGCTTCCTTGCTACGGGGCCGGCTGCCGCGGTAACGGAACGTGTCCTCGTCGACCGCCTCGCGGTCCCCGCCGGCGGCCCGCACCGCCCGCTCGTAGAAGTAGCTGACCACCATCGTGCCGTGGTGGCTGCCGATGCAGGCAACGACCTCGGGTGGCAGCCGATGCTCGGTAGCCATCTCCACGCCGTCGACCACGTGGTTCTGGATGATGAGCGCGGAGACCTCCGGCTCGAGGTCGTCGTGCGGGTTGGCGATGCCCTGCTGGTTCTCGATGAAGAAGTGGGGCTGTCGGACCTTGCCGATGTCGTGGTAGAGCGCCGCGACGCTGCCGAGCAACGGGTCCGCGCCGATCGCCCGGCACGCACGCTCGGTCAGGGAGGCGACCATCACCGAGTGGTTGTACGAGCCGAGCGCCTTGGCCTCCAGCTCGCGCAGCAGCGGGTGGTTGCGATCCGAGAGATCGAGCAGGGCGGTCACGGTCGGGAGGCGGAACAGGGTCTCCAGGAACGGCATCGCGCCCTGGACGGCCACCGCGGTGATCACGCCGCCGAGCGCGCCGGCGCCGAGGACGACCATCAGCTCGTCACGGGGTCCGAACACCGCGACGGTGCCGACGGCCAGGATCGGGTAGGCGACCCCTGCCCGCAGGGTGGCCGAGCGCAGGTCGGAGCGCTTGGAGATGCCGGTGGTCAACGGCACGCTGATCAGCACCGCGATCGCCGCGAACAGGGCGACCGGCGCGGCGTGAGGGGCGACGAGCAGCACGAGCACCGATGCCGGCAGCATCGTCGCGATACCGATCACCGGGTGGATGAGCAACGCGACGAGCATCGCCAGCGCCCCGGCGGGCACGGCGTAGAGCCAACCCGATGAGGTCGCGTCGACCACCAGCGAGGACCCGACGACCAGCCCGGAGTAGGCCGTGACCAACAGCCCGAGCAGGATCAGCTTCTTGCCCGTGACCCACACCCGAGGCTGCATCCTCGACAGGTAGATGGCGCCGACGGCGGTCACGAGCAACATCGCGGCCATCGCCCGCAGCCACGCCTGGAGCGGCGAGCCGCCGCCGAGCCCGAGCTGTTGGATCGCCTCGTAGGCCATCGGTTCGACGACCTCGCCCTCTCGCACGATCGCCTCGCCCGGTCGCCACACCTGCGTGACGTCCGTGACCGTCTCCGCCGCGCGGTCGCGCGCCGCTGAGGTCGCATCCGGGTCCACGGTGACGGTCGGACGCATCAGCTGCTCGAGCAGGGGGATCACCACCTCCTCGTCGGAGTCGCCCGGCAGCGAACGCAGGCCGGTCTCGACCGGGAGCGTGTCCGCGAGCTCGGCCTCGAGGTCCTCCTCGGCGATGCGTTGCCGGGCGAGCTCCTGGGCGATCGAGATCGTCTCGCGCTCGACGATCTCGAGCTCCCCGTCCTCGAGCCCGACCAGTGCTGCCGCGAGGTCCTGGTCGAGCTCCGGTTCCAGCGCGGTCAGCTCCTCGATCTGCTGCGACATCGGGGGCGCGGTACCCGGTGTCAGGTCCTCGTCCTCGTCCGGCGCGCGCACCTCGCGAGCGGCATCGAACACCTCGCGGACCTCGCGGACGATGGCGGTCTGCGCGTCACGATCGAAGACCTCGACGGGTTCGACGGTCTCCGCCGCGGTGCGCCGAGCCGTGTCCGTGGCGGCCTCGTCCACGATGCGGACCTGCTGCTCCGCGAACACGGTGCTGGGGGCCGGCTCACCCTCGACGACGGGCTGGTCCTCCGCGACCGCGCCGATGGCGACCACGATCGGGACGGCCACGACGACGGCCGCAGCTGCCAGCAGCCGCTGCCACAGCAGCGTGCGGGGGGACGTTCCGCTCACGGCCTGCTTCGCTCTCCGGTCGGGGTACTCGCGCGGGTGCGCCGGACAGTGTCCCCCATCCGAGCGACTCCCGCGCGCGGACCTTCCGGCGCCACCGTCCGACGAGCGAGCGGCGGTGTTCGACGCACCTTGACGGCCCGCTTCGGAGCACGAGCGGCCGTCCAGGCATGGCCAGCGAACGGGCACCTCTCCCGACGGCAGTAGCCTCGCCGCGCGCCCGACCCACGGAGCCCCACGCGTGCAGCACCACGTTCCACCGTCGCCCTGGGTCCAGCTGCCTCGCGGCGATTGGGCGGCGCTGCGGTCCGCGACACCGTTGACGTTGACCGAGAAGGACCTCGACCAGCTCCGCGGGATCAACGACCGGCTGTCGCTCGACGAGGTCGCCGAGGTCTACCTGCCGATCTCGCGCTTGCTCAACCTCTACGTCGCCGCGACGCAGGATCTGCACCGAGCCACGGACACCTTCCTCGGCACCCTCGCCGCCAAGGTGCCGTTCGTGATCGGCGTCGCCGGCTCGGTCGCGGTGGGCAAGTCGACGACCTCGCGCATCCTCCAGGCGTTGCTGTCGCGCTGGCCGGATCACCCCGAGGTCGCGCTGGTGACCACGGACGGGTTCCTGCATCCGAACGCGGAGCTCGAGCGGCGTGGCCTGATGGAGCGGAAGGGCTTCCCCGAGTCCTTCGACACCGGGGCGCTGGTGCGCTTCGTCGGGCAGGTCAAGGCGGGAGTTCCAGAGGTCTCCGCGCCCGTCTACTCCCACCTGACCTACGACATCGTCCCGGACGAGCGGATCGTGGTCCGCCAGCCCGACGTCCTGATCGTCGAGGGCCTGAACGTGCTGCAGACCGGGGCCGAGGACGAGCGTCGCGTCTTCGTCTCCGACTTCTTCGACTTCTCGATCTACGTTGACGCCGAGGAGGAGGACGTCACCCGCTGGTACGTCGAGCGGTTCAAGCGGTTGCGCGACACGGCGTTCCAGGATCCGCGGTCCTACTTCACCCGGTACGCCGACCTGTCCGACGAGGAAGCCAACGAGGTGGCGCTGGACATCTGGCGGCGGATCAACGGTCGCAACCTGGCACGCAACATCCTTCCGACCCGGACGCGAGCCGACCTGATCCTGCACAAGGGTCCCGAGCACGACGTCGAGCAGGTGTGGCTGCGCAAGCTGTGACGTTCGGGCCGGCCATGGGTCGACCTCCGCCGATCAACCGGACGGCTCCTTCTCGCCGGGGACTCGAACGGTCGCCGGTGGCGTACCGATCGGCTCCCAGGCCGAGAGCACGGCCCGGATGGCCGTGACCAGCGCGAGTGGCTGGTCGAGCAGCAGGTGGTGGTGTGCCTCGGGGATCTCGACCACCGGGACCCCACCGCGCGCGGCCGGGGAGCCGGCCAGCAGCGCGGCCATGTGCGCCCGCACGTCCGCGTCGACGATCTCGGAACGCTCGCCGTTGACGATCGCCACGCGGCAGGCCATCCGCGCGAGCTGCTCCGAGAAGTCGGTGGCGGACGGCGGCCCTTCCCGTGCCGTGAAGATCCGGGGGTCGAACTTCCAACGCCAACCGTCCTCGTGACGGCGCAGGCTCGAAGCCGCGACGTGCGCCAGCAGCCAGCCGTTGGCGCAGGGCTGTGGTGGGACGAGGTGGAAGTGCTTCATCCCGGTCGCGAGGTCCGGGTACGTCTTGGGCGAGTGGAACATGCGACCGCCCCGACCCTCCTCGGACTCCGGATCGGGTCGACGGACGGGCGCGTCCAGCACCAGGGCGCCCGCCAGCTCGGAACCGTGGGTGGCGGCGAGGACGATCGCGACGAAGCCACCCATCGAGTGACCGACCACCGTGGGAGGGCCGACCCCACCCGCCTCCGAGGCGACCGCGAGGACCTCCTCGGCCCACTGATCGGCCCGGTAGGACTCCCGCCATCCGCTGTCGCCGTGACCCGAGAGGTCCACCGCGACCACACGATGCCCCCGCGACAGGGCGGGCGCGACGGCCCGCCACCACTCCGCGTGCGCGGCTCCCCCGTGCACGAGGACCAGTGTCGGCGCGTCCCGACTGCCCCACGAGCGGGTCGCGATCGGACACCCGTCGACCTGGACGACCTGGTGATCCGGCTCGGCCGCCAGGGCCACCTGGAACCACGCCGGCCCGACCTCTTGCTCAGCCACGTCACCTCCGCGCAACCGGTCGTGCCGGGCACCCTGGCGGTCTCCGGCCAGCCTGACAGCGTAGTCGCACCGGTGAGCCGGCCACGGGCCGTGCTGGTCCGGTCGGCTACCGTGCGGGGGTCCCACCCGGTGGCATGCCGGCCGGGACCAGCTCCCGATGAGGTCGGCGGAGCCCGTTCCTGGGACCGCGCTCATCCGTCTCTGGCCGAGTTCAACCGTCCCTGTGCCGGTTCCGGCCGACCGCGACCGTTCCGAGGTCCGTCCTGACCACCACCGTGATCCGTGCCGCCCGGGGGTTCGCCCCGGCGGATGCCGCCCTCCTGCTCGCACTGAGCAGCATGTGGGGGCTGTCGTTCCTGTTCATCGAACTGGCGCTGCGGCAACTCGGCCCGCTGTGGATCGTGGCCGGCCGCACCAGCTTCGGCGGCCTCACCCTGGTGCTGCTGCTGTTGGTACGGGGCCGTCAGCTGCCGCGAGGATTGAGGACGTGGGGCCACCTGCTCGTCCTGGGGGTCCTCAACAACGCGATCCCGTGGGCGGCCGTCGCCTGGGCGCAGCAGTCGTTGCCGTCCGGACTGACCGCGTTGCTGATGGCGCTGGTCCCGAGCTCGACCTTGTTGGTGTCGGCCATGGTCGGCCTCGAGCGCATCACCGGAGCACGCCTGGTCGGACTGTCGCTGGCGTTGACCGGGGTGGTCGCCATCGTCCTCGAGGACATCGACCAACCTGGCCGGGTGCTCGCGGTCCTCGTCGTCGCCAGCGCGACCGTGCTCTACGCGGTCGGGGCCGTCTACGCCAAGAGCCACGTCTCCGGGACGTTGCCGCCGCTGTCCCTCGCCGCCGGGCAGGTCCTGTCGGCAGCCGCACTGGCCCTGCCCCTGGCCCTCGTCGTGGAGGGGCCGCTACCCGCGCCGAGCTCGCTGTCGCTCACGACCTGGGCTGCGGTCGGCCTGCTGGGGTCGCTCGGCACCGGGTTGGCGTTCCTGGTCTTCTACACCCTGATCGAGCGGGTCGGCGCGACCAACGCGACCATGACCACCTACCTGATCCCCCTGGTCGCCATCCTCGCTGGAGCACTCGTGCTGGACGAACGGTTGGGACTGCCCGCCCTGATCGGTGGCGCCCTGATCGTGCTTGGCATCTGGCTCGCGCAGCGCGGCACCCGGGTGCGATCGAGTGACGCCCAGCGGACCTGACCTCCGCCGGCGCGACCGAGGAACCGAGCACCGACCGTAGTGGGAGGCGATCGTGGACCGTGACGAACCACGGCTGATGCGGCGCCTCTGGCTGGCGTTCACGGCAGGCGTGGTCGCGCTGGCGGCGGTGCTCACGGTCGTCGCCGACGTCGAGCCGACGCTGCCGGTCGTGCTGCCCCTGGCGCTGGCCGCGGTCATCGGTCTCGGCGGGCTCGTCGCGGTGCTCGCGATCGATCGGGTCTTCGCGGCGTCCCCACCGGCGGACGACGACACGGCGCTCGGCGAGCTCCGGACGCGTCTCGTGCTCCAAGCGGTGATCGCGGAGACCGTGGTACTGGCGACCACCGTCGTGGCCTTCCTCTTCGGGCCACGGTGGACGGTCGCGATCGGCGGCCTGGCTGGGGCGCTGATCCTCGTCCGGGTCCGCCCCCATCGCACGAGGTTCGAGCGCTTCGATCGCGCGTGGCGGCAGGCGGGGCACGACGTGTCCCTGTGTCGCGGCCTGCGCTCGCCGGCGCACCCGGATGACCCCGACCGGCCCCCGGCACCGAACAGCCCGGACGGGCCGAAGGACCGACCCGGGACGGACGGCCCGGATGGCCGACCCGGGACGCACGGCCCGGATGGCCGACCCGGGACGCACGGCCCGGATGGCCGACCCGGGACGGACAACCCGGAGAGCTGAGCCGGCACGGACGGCCTGACCCGCGACGGACGGCACGAAGAACCGACCCGGGCCGGACGGCGAGGAACCGAATCGCACGGAGCGCCCGAACGACCTACCCGACCCGAACGAAACCGGGGCACAGGCCCCGGACGTGAGACGCGCTTGCACCCGTAGACGATGCAGAGGACGAGAACCCGTCCACAGACAAGGAGTTCCAGCGTGGCGACCAGGTACGACGCGATCCTCTTCGTGTCCTTCGGCGGACCCGAACAGCCGGACGAGGTGATCCCGTTCATGGAGAACGTCACGCGGGGCCGCAACGTGCCGCGGGCCCGCCTCGAGGAGGTGAGCCAGCACTACTTCGAGTTCGGCGGCCGTTCGCCGATCAACGACCAGAACCGGGCGTTGATCGGCGCCCTCGAAGCCGAGCTCGCGGCGGACGGCCCCGACCTGCCCGTCTACTTCGGCAACCGCAACTGGCATCCCCTGCTCCCCGACACCCTGGCTCGGATGCGCGACGACGGGGTGGAGCGGGCGCTGTGCTTCGTCACCTCCGCGTACTCGTCGTACTCGGGCTGTCGCCAGTACCGAGAGAACCTGGCGGAGGCGCGGGCTCAGGTCACGGGCGCTCCAGAACTCGACAAGATCCGCGTCTACTACAACCACCCCGGTTTCGTCGAGCCCCAGGTCGACTTCGTGCTCGAGGGCCTCGAGCGGCTCCCCGCCGAGGTCCGTGACGCAGCGCACGTGGTGTTCACCACGCACTCGATCCCTCGCTCGATGGCGCGGCACTGCGACTACGAGGCCCAGCACTACGAGACCTGCCGGATCGTGATGGAACTGCTCGCCGAACGGTCACCCGTGCCCGGCGGCGGGGAACGGTCCTGGCAGCTCGTGTTCAACTCGCGTTCCGGCCCGGAGTTCGTGCCCTGGCTCGAGCCCGATGTGAACGACCACCTCGAGGAGCTTCATGCTCAGGGAGTCCCGGGGGTCGTCACGGTGCCGATCGGGTTCATCTCCGACCACATGGAGGTGATCTACGACCTCGACGTCGAGGCGAAGGACACGGCCGAGCGTCTGGGCCTGCCGTTCGCGCGCGCCGCCACGGTCGGGACCGATCCACGGTTCGTCCGGATGATCCGCGAACTG
>SKTG01000445.1 GCA_007118045.1 Nitriliruptoraceae bacterium | reverse complement strand
GACTGCGACGCGGCCGACCATGCGGCGACCCGTCGCGGTGACAAGGATCGCTGCGGCGATGCCGACGGCCGGCAGCAACTGGATGTAGACCTCCGGGTGACCGAACCACCAGAACAGGTGCTGCCACAACAGCGGGTCACCACCGGCCGTCGCGTCGTAGAAGGTGGTGCCGAGCTTGCGGTCGAGCTCGAGCAGCACGGTGCCCGCGACCAACGGCGGGAACGCGAACAGGATCATGATGGAGGCGACGAACGAGGCCCACACGAACACCGGCATGCGGCTGATCGACATCCCGGGGGCGCGGAAGCGTGCGACGAGCGCGACCACCTCGATGGCGGCCACGATGCCGGAGACCTCCAGCATGGTCACACCGAGCAGCCAGAAATCGAGGTTGAGGCCGGGTGCGTAGTCGGGTCCGGTCAGGGGGACGTAGGCGAACCACCCGCTGTCGGGTACGGCACCGAAGAAGAAGCTCGACAGCAGGAAGATGCCGCCCAGCAGGTAGACCCAGTAGCCGTAGGCGTTGACGCGCGGCATGGGCATGTCGCGGGCACCGATCGCCAGTGGTGCCACGTAGATCGTGAAGCCCTCCAGCATGGGCACCACGAACAGGAACATCATGATGGTCCCGTGCATGGTGAACAGCTGGTTGAACGCGTCCGGGCCCATCACCTCGTTGTCGGGGACGGCCAGCTGCGTGCGCATGAGCAGGGCCATCGCCCCGCCCACCAGCAGGAAGAAGAAGGCGGTGAAGATGAACCGACGGCCGACGGCCTTGTGGTTGCACTGACCGAGCCAGCCGATGAGGCCGGGACGCGCACCCCAGACGTGGTCGAGCAGCTCGACGTCCGAGGGTCTCGACGTCGGCGCGCTCATGGCCGAGCCTTTCCGACCGTGGGCGTCCTGGAGCCGGCGGGGTCGTGCACGCAGCTCATTCGAGCACCTCGAGGTAGTCGAGCAGCGCCTCGAGCTCGTCGTCGTCGAGGATGGTCGGTGGCATCGGGTTGCCGGGCTTCAGGCCCCATGGGTCGACGATCAGTTCCTCCAGGTTCTCCCGGGTGTTGGGCACGATGCCCGCGGCGAGCGAGCCGCGGGAGGCGAGGTTGGTCAGGTCGGGTCCGACCTCCGCGACGGCTTCGGTTCCCCGGACGGCGTGGCAGGCGGCACAACCCGACTCGATGAAGACCTCCTTGCCCACCTCCTCGGTCGGGGTCTCGGGCTCGACCGCGTCGGCCTGCTGGGCCTCGACCCACTCGTCGTAGTCGTCGGGCTCCATCACCTCGAGGAAGGCCACCATCTGGGCGTGGGCGATGCCGCAGTACTCGGCGCACTGGCCGCGGAAGCGGCCCGTCTCGGTCGGCTCGAAGCTGAGGATGTTCTCGTGGCCCGGGATCATGTCGATCTTGCCGTGAACCCGCGGGATCCAGAAGCTGTGGATCACGTCCTCGGTGGTCAGGTTGAGCCGCACGGGGCGGTCGACCGGCACGTTGATCTCGTTCGCGGTGACGATGTCCTCCTCGGGGTAGGAGACCTCCCACCAGAACATGTGCCCGATCACGTCGACCACGAGCTCCTCGTCGCGTTCCACGTGGGCGGTCAACGCGCCGACCCGTCCCGACGCCATCAGCAGGATCAGCAGGATGATGGCGGGGCCGATGATCCCGCCGATCCACAGCAGGCGGCTCCGGACCCGTTCGTCGACCTGGGCTTCGTCGTGGTCGGCCACGTCGGCCGTGATCATCGGTTCGTCGAGTTCGGCGCCCGGGGCGGTGCCGCGGTGATCGAGGCGCACGTCCCCGGGAGGCTCGGTCGCGACCTCCGCGTCGGCCGTCGGATCCGCGACGACGGAGCCCTCGTCGTCGCCCCGGCCCGCGCCGTCCGACCGCGTGCCGTCCGTGCGCCCCGGACCCTGCGGCCCGACGTGCTCAGGGTCCCGCTGCTCGTCGTCGCGGTGGCGACGCGATCGCAGGATCGGTACCGCGACCAGGATCATCACGATGATCCAGACGACGGTCCCCATCCACAGGCTCAGCTGCCACAGCGAGTCGATCTCGGCGGCCTGCGGGCTCGCGGGCTCCGTGATGCTGTCGCGTGGCGAGAGGGTGCAGCTCGTGAGCAGTGACGCGCCGGCGAGCAGCACGAGCAGCGCGATGCGGGGACGGT
Source organism: Nitriliruptoraceae bacterium (assembly GCA_007118045.1). Lineage (GTDB taxonomy): Bacteria > Actinomycetota > Nitriliruptoria > Nitriliruptorales > Nitriliruptoraceae > SKTG01. The sequence goes on along the minus strand of SKTG01000445.1, from coordinate 5,901 downwards.
ATGACGAGGGGTGTCGCCGGTTCACTGCAACACCTCCTCACGGCCTCGGACGCGTCGTCGCGACGCGGCCGTCGCGGCGTACCCGAGCGTGACTGGGAGGACGATCATCAGCACCTGGAAGGTCGCGACCACGCTTTCGACGGGCACATCGAACCAGAACGACACCACGTCCACGCCCGCCCCCAGGCTGAGGACGACGGCGAACGTGGTCAGCGCGGTGACGAACCCGGCCCGGAACGGGACGTCCAGGGGGTGGTCGAGTGTGTGGTGCTCGGCGTCGTCCTTGAGGACGAGACGCTCGACGAACGGGTAGAGGATCACGCCACCGACCAGCAGCCCGGGCAGCACGACCCCGGCCACGAGCACGTTGGTGATGCGCACCCCGAACACGATGAGGTCGATGGCGGGGACGATGCGCAGGCCGCCGGTGAGGAAGAACAACGGCCATGGCGGGTGCACGCTGTTGGTCGCCTCGGCCGTCAGGAACGGGCCCTCGAACTCGAGGTCCGCCCACGGCACGAGCGCGGAGGAGACCAGTAGCAGGCCCGTGATCCCCGTGGTGAGCAGCGTGAACCGGGCGATGGCGTCCGGCCACAGCGGCCGACCGACGGCGGCGCGCTCCACGTCGATGTCTGGGCGACGCTCCAGCGCGGGCCGGCGGCGGTGGACCAACCAGAGGTGGCCGCCGAGCAGCGCGACGAAGGCGGGGGGCAACAGCCACACGTGCCCGAGCCAAGCGATCGTCAGGAAGCGGTCGCTCGGCAGCTCGCCGTCGAACAGCAGCGCGGCGAGCTGCTCCCCGACGAACGGCAGGGCGTACATCACGGACTCGGCGATGCGCAGGCTGGAACCGGCGACGAGCCCGAACGGCAGCAGCTCGCCCGTGTAGGTGAAGCCCAACGCCACGAGCATCAGCCCGACGCCGACGACGTGCGTGGCGAGGCGCGGCCGCCGGAAGGCTCCCGTGAAGAGCGTCCGCAGCAGGTGGGCGACCATGGCGATCATGAACAGGTGCGCCGCGGCGACGTGGAGCCGGCGGAGCAGCAGGCCCCCCGGCATGTCCTCGCTGATGCGGATGATGGTCGCGAAGGCCGCCGGCAGCGTCTGGCCGTCGTAGAGCTCGGAAGCGCCTTCGTAGACCACCGGCGCGGTGGAGGGGCGGTAGACCAGTCCGAGCATGATCCCGGTCACGGTCAATATCAGGAAGGCGGCGATCGCCGCGTGGCTGATCAGGGCGCCGAAGCCGGTCGGCCACACGCTCGGGGGCGAGGCACGCCGGCCGATGCGGCGGTCCAGCACCTCGGCGAGCACGGCGATCGGTGAGGTCATCGCTCCGGTCTCCCGCCGACCGGTCCCGGCCGCGCCGTCAGGTCACCGGTGGCGATCAGATGGCCCTCGTCGGCCAGGCCGAGCGGTAGCTGGGGGAGGGGGATCGAGGCCGGTCCGGCGGTGGGCTGGGCGCCACGGCGCGCGTCGAAGGTGGCCTGATGGCACGGGCAGAACAGCGCCTGGTCGATGTCTCGGAACAGCGCGACGGCGCAGCCGGCGTGGGTGCACAGGCGCGAGTAGCCCACGAGCGTGTCGTCCACCACACCTTCGAGCAGCGTCGGGGGTTCGGGGTCCTCGCGCAGGCGCAGCAGCATCACGGCGGCCCGCTCGGTCCCCTCGAAGCCCTCCGGCCAGACCGTGACGACCCCGCCGAGCGGCACGTCGCCGGGCACCACCCGGTCGCCGTTCACGGTCACCAGAGGTGCTCCCGCGCTCCACGCGCTCCCGCTGGGCGGCGAGGGGGCGAACCGGCGGAGCCCGAACAGCGCTGCGAGGCCGAGCACGACCGCGACCGCACCGCCACCCAGGAGGTGTCGCCGCTCGACGTAGGCAGGCAGGTCAACGTCGCGGGTGTCGGGGCGGGCGACCTTCCGCTCGCCGGCGTCCTGCGTGACGACCAGGTGGTGCACGGCGACGGTGACGGCCAGCGCCGCCGCACCGCCGAGCGCTCCGAGCAGTTCCACCCGGGCGCCCGTGAACCAGGCCACGGCCAGCGCGATCAGCGAGATCCCGGCGACGATCATCCAGCCGATGACCCATCGGGGACGGAACACGTCGCCGGCGGGGCTCGGTCCGGTCGGCTCGGTGGGGGTGCGCCCGGTCATGAGCGCGGCTCGAAGGGCGGAGCGCTGTGGAAGCCCTCGGGGTCGTGCGCCGACCAGCGGCGCACCCGGGCGACCACGAGCACGACGACGGCGGCCGCGATGCCCAGGCCGACGGCGAACAGGGCCGCGGTGATCTGGTCCACCTCCCGGACCCCGACGGCGGTGCGCGGTGTCTCATCCACCGCGTGCAGGTAGGCGACCATGTCGTCGATGTCGCCGTCGTCGAGCACCGCGGCGTCGAAGGCCGGCATCTCGAACGGGCCGACCCGTGTGCCCTGCGCGATCGCGATGCCGTCCAGACCGATCAACGGGGGCACGCGCACGTTCGCCCCCGAGATACCGCCGTCGCCGGCGGCGCCGTGGCAGGCGGCGCAGTTGCGTACGTAGACCTCCTGGCCGCGTGCCGCGTCGCCCTCGCCGACGGCGGGGAGGTCTCCGGGCAGGTCGAACCGCTCGGCGGCGTAGACCTCGAGGGCTGCACGATCGGCCTCCTCGAGCTGGTCGGTGCGGATGCCCACCGACGGTGCCACGATCGGCATCCTGCCGGTGCGGACCGTCATGTCCCAGTAGTTGATGTCGGTCTCGTCGATGGGCGGACCAGCGAGCACGCCCTCGCCCTGGCCGCCCTCGGCCCGGGTGCCGTGACAGGCGGCGCAGTGGGCCTGGTAGACCTCGCCCCCGCGCACGTACAGGTCGCGCTCCTCCTCGGCCTCGTCGGTGGCCGCGACCGGGTTGACCGCCGCGAAGACGGCGATGGCGACGGCCGAGCCGATCAGGAGAGCGGTCCTGATGGCACCCGGGCGGGACACGGCTGTAGGCGAGGTCTCAGGGGCGTTGGGCGACGTGGCCCCGACCGCCGCGGCCCCGTCCGGCCCGTCGTGCCTGCTCCTCGGTCGCATCCCACCCCGACGGTGTCGCTCGAAGCTTCAGGAACGACCCCACCTCCGCCGGTGGTCGCGTTCTCGGCCCGCATCCTCGTGCGCCGGACGGACCGGGGCGCCGAGGTGTGCGATGCGTGCAGGCAAGCGCATCGGGGCCGCACAACCAAAACGAGGCCGGGGCCGAACGGACACCTGGCCGAATGGCGGTGACCGGGTTGCTGCGAGCTGACCTCGGAGCCCTGTGCCGAACCTCAGCCTCCCGGGTGGCTCGCGGCAGGCTCGCTGCAGGGCTCGACGGCCCGCGCGGCTACGCTGCCGCCGACGACGACGGAGGCGACGTGGATCTGCTGCAGGCCTGGGTGGCGGTCGGGGTGCCGGGCCTGGTCCTCGTGGGGGCGGCGTTCGTGGGTCGCTCGCGGGTGCGGGCGCTGGTCGGCTACGCGATCCTGATCGCGCTGCTGGTGTTCTTCGTGACCGTGCCCGCCGGTGGCGGCCTGTCGGCCGCGGCGATCGGGCTGCTCGCGGTGGTCTTCGTCGCCACGGGCCGCGGGACCCACCTGGACGACCGGTACCGGGAGCACCACGAGCAGCGCGAGCGCTACACCACCGCCGACGAGCCGCGCTGAGCCGCCCTGAGCTGCGCTGAGGCTCGCCGGGTCGCGGTGGGCCCCGGAGACGGGCCCCTCGCCCGGGGGACCGCCAGTACGCTCCGGCGTCCGTAGCGTCACCGTGCCGAAGCGATGCCCATGCCCCGCCGTTACCACGTACGCACCTTCGGGTGCCAGATGAACGAGCACGATTCCGGGCGCGCCGCGGGCATGCTCGAGACGTTGGGGTACCGGCTGGCGGAGTCCGAGGCCGACGCCGACCTCGTCCTGCTCAACACCTGCGCCGTCCGCGAGAACGCCGACAACCGCCTCTACGGCACCCTCGGGCACCTGAAGTCGGTCAAGGACGCCCGACGGGCCGCCGGCGGTGACCTGACCATCGCCGTCGGGGGTTGTCTCGCGCAGAAGGACGGCGAGGCGGTGGCGGCCAGGGCCCCGTGGGTCGACGTCGTCTACGGCACCCACAACCTGCCGCAGCTGCCCCGGCTGCTGGCGGACGCCGACTCCGCCGCCGTCCCCGTCGTCGAGCTCGTCGAGACGCTGGAGACCTTCCCGTCGGCGTTGCCGGCCAAACGCGAGGTCCGCCACCACGCCTGGGTGTCGATCGCGGTGGGCTGCAACAACGCCTGCACCTTCTGCATCGTCCCGAGCCTGCGGGGCCCGGAGCGTTCACGGCGGATCGGCGAGATCGTCGACGAGGTGCAGCAGCTGGTGGCCGATGACGTCGTCGAGGTGACCCTGCTCGGACAGAACGTCAACTCGTACGGCCGCGACCTGGCCGGCGCCAGCCAGTTCCCCGCGCTGCTGCGCGAGCTCGGGTCGGTCGCCGGGCTCGAACGCCTCCGCTTCACCTCGCCGCATCCGCGCGACTTCACGGAGGAGGTGTTGCAGGCGATGGCGGCGACCCCGGTGGTGATGCCTCACCTGCACCTGCCCTTGCAGTCGGGTTCGGACCGCATCCTGCGCGCGATGCGGCGCTCGTACCGTCAGCGTCGCTACCTCGCGCTCGTCGACCGGGCCCGTGAGCTGTTGCCCGGCGCGTCCCTGACCACCGACATCATCGTCGGCTTCCCCGGCGAGACCGAGGAGGACTTCCAGGCCACGCTCGACGTGGTCGAACGGGTGCGTTTCGACCAGGCTTTCACCTTCCAGTACTCGCCGAGGCCGGGCACGCCTGCGGCCGAGATGACCGACTCGTACGTCGATCCGGAGGTGGTCGGCGATCGCTACCAGCGGCTCGAGCGGGCCGTCCGCCGGCACTCCCACGAGGCTCACGATCGGCTCGTCGGGACGAGACAGGAGGTGCTGATCGAGTCGCCGTCGAGGACCGATGCGTCCCGCTGGTCCGGCCGGACCCGGGGGAACCAGCTCGTCCACCTGCCCGCACCCGCCTCGACACCCGGTATCGAGCCCGCCTTCGCGCCAGGCGACATCGTCGAGGTCGAGGTGCTCGAGGCAGCCACCAACTACACGATCGGTGGCGCCGCCACCGTCGTCCGACGTACCGCGGCCGGTCGGGCGGCGGCAGCGGCGATCGCCCGTGGCGACGGTTGGCGCGTGGGCTCCTCCGTGACGGGCGGCGCGGCATCCGTGTCGGCCGCTTCGCGCCTGCCGGTCCTCACCACCGACGCCGGGTAGCGATACCGTCCGAGCTCGTCCGCCGGCCGCGGCCGCGGCACGGCGTCCGTTCCCAACGTGAGCCGGGCCGCCCTCCACCGCCGTGACCCGCGGCGGCGGGCCGGCACCCCGTCCGTCGTCACCCTGACCCCGTCGCGTGACCCGCCCGGAACGGTCTTTCGGCTCGCAGACCTCCCGGGCCACCCTCCGCCATCGGCCGAGCGGTCCCGGTTCGCAGACCTCCCGCAAGGGTTCCCGTCCCCAGGGACGGAAACCGTCCCCCCCGGTCAGGAACGCGCGTGCCCCTCGTGAGCGTCGCCGCTGTCGCGGACCCGGCAACGAACTGGCGTGGTCCCGACGCCAACCGGGTCGAGACGGTGGTGTTGCTCGCCGATGGCCAGGAGCCGCTCGTGCACGACGCACCCCTGCCCGCGCGTCCCGACGGTCGTCCCGCCCCGGGCATCGATCTGGAGCTGCTCGCCGCCATCTCCGCGCGCGGTCAGGCACCGCGGGTTCCGTCCGCGTCGCTGCCACCGGCGCTCCAGCGGCTGGCGGCCGCGGCCGCCGACGAGCTCCCGGATGCCAGGCTCGTCCCGGTCACGGTGGCGTCGGGCGGCGACGGGGCGGCGCTCGCCGCGGTCG
>SKTG01000456.1 GCA_007118045.1 Nitriliruptoraceae bacterium | reverse complement strand
GCCCTGGCCGCGAGCGCCTCGCCCGAACCGCCGGTCGGTTTCGCCGAGCGTCTCGACGAGCGGCTGGCGCCGGTGATCGACGAGCAGCTGTCGGCCACCCCTGCGACGGACGACCCGGCCGATGCAGCGTCCCGGGCCGGGGTGACCGCGCCCGAGCCCGGTCCACGCGACGAACTGGCGGCTCGCCGCCGGCGGCGGGACAAGCTGCCGGCGGTGTGGGCCGGCGCGGCCGCGCTCGGCCTGCTCGTCGTGGGTGGCCTGGTCCTGTCCGACCAGATCGGGCCCGCGCAGGAGGACGAGGCCGCCGTGGAGACCCAGACCATGGACGCGGGGGACGCGGAGGAGCGGGTCGAGGCGCCCGGAGCCGTGGACGCACCCGTGGTCACCGAACGCGAGGAGGAGCTCGACCAGGACCGGGTCGAGGAGCTCCTCGCCGCCTCGGAGGTCGCCGAGATCGCCGCCGCCGAGCTCGACGCTGACGCCGGCGGCGAGCTCGGGGCGGACCTCCAACGCCAGCTGGGCGCCAGCGCCCCGCGACCCGGGGCGGACACGATGGACGAGGCTCTCGAGAGAGGCGACGCCCCGGAGACGGAGGAGGTCCCGGACGTGGTCCCGGAAGCGGACGCGGCCCCGGAAGCGGACGCGCCGACGGACGACCTCGACGCCGGGACCCCCGACGCGTCGGCGGAAGACGCCGGCCCGGCCGTCCCCGAGCTGACCACCCGGGAGGGGCGCACCCTCGAGGAGGAGACGAGCCACGACGTCAGGCGGTGCCTCGACGAGCTGCTGCTCGACGGCACGGAGGCCATCCCCGCCTACGTCGAGGTGACGACGTTCGAAGGCCGCGACGCACTGCTCTACGGACTCGTCACCATCGACCCGGAGACCGAGGCCTACACACGCGCGGAGATGTGGGTCGTCGAACGCTCCAGCTGCGACGTGCTGCTGTTCCGTCAGCAGTGACCTCGCCGGGCCCACGCGCCCGCAGGCCGACCCCGGACCCGGACCCCGGCGACCCGCTGACGCGGCGCCCCCAAACCCGACGCCGCGGCGATGCCGCGACCCGTCCCCGCGACCCGATCACGCGACGACCCCGCGACCCGACGGTCCCAGACCGGACGACTCGAGGCGGGTCCGGGCGCGCCACTGACGGCAACCGCCCGGCTCAGCGTTGACGCACCACGATCCAGCCGCCGTAGATCGCCGCCGGATAGGCGAGGAAGACGATCCCGGATCCCGAGGTCGCCGTGCCGGCCATGCCCATGGCCACCGCCACGGAGAAGCCCGCGAGAGCCATGGCCGCGGCACGCACGAAGGGCGAGTTGCGTTCCTCGGTCGCCCAGTACACGGAACGGGCGACCCCCCAGCCGATCACGCCCGCGGAGAGCAGGAAGAAAGCGCCCCCCTGCAACACCGGCCAGAGCACCAGACCTCCGAGCACGGCCGCGGCGATCCCGACGACGGACGCGCGCGCGACCACCGGCACCGGGAGCCCGGCACCGTCGTCGGTCTGCGGGGTCCGTCGCGAGTTGCCGTCGCCGCCACCACCGAAGCGGCTCATCATCCCACCGCCGCCCCGCGTGGACACCGTCCCCTCGAGGTGCGCGGCGCAGTCGGGGCACTTGAAACCGACCGCGGCCTCACGCCCGCAGTCCGGGCAGATGCGCGCATCACAGGACACGCAGCGCAGCCGGGTCTCGACGTCGGGGTGCCGCTCACAGGTGGGAGGTTGGTCCATGGCGCACAGCGTACGGTCCGTCGGCGCCGGCGGCTGCCTCGGAATACCGGGCGGCGCCCCACCGTTAGGCTCCTGTGAACCCCCACCGGGCGGCTACGGCGGAGGCTCTCGCACGCGAGCTCCCATCACCCGCCCGAGCTCCCACGGCCGGGCCTGACCACGCTACCGCCACCCAACCGTCGGCCCGCCCGAGCATCGCCCCATCCCGTTGCCGTCCCGTCCCACCGCCGCCTCGTCCCCTCGCCGCGCAGCCCGCCGCGCTGCCCCGGCTCTCCCGAGCCCCTCCCGCCGAGCCCTCCCGCCGAGCGGCCGCCTTCGACCCACACCGCAGGAGCCCCGATGCCGAACGACCCAGTCATCACCAGCGTGGGCGGACAGATCGCCCCGGCACCGAGCTCGAACGACCACCCGGACCCGGGCGACCGGATCCACGACGTGGTCATCATCGGCTCGGGGCCGGCCGGATTGACGGCGGCGGTGTACGCGGCGCGCGCGAACCTGCAGCCGCTGCTCGTCGAGGGGATGGTCGAGGGCGGACCCACCGGCGGCCAGCTCACGCTGACGACCGACGTGGAGAACTTCCCCGGCTTCCCCGAGGGCATCATGGGTCCGGAGCTGATCCAGAACATGCGCACGCAGGCGGAGCGTTTCGGCACCACCTTCGTCACGGAGGACGTCGTCGCCGCTGAGATCGAGCAGCAGCCGATCTCGCTGCGCACCGCATCGGGCACCACGATCCGCACCCGGTCGCTGATCGTGGCCACGGGCGCCAAGCCGCGTCGCCTCGAGGTCCCCGGCGAGGACGAGCTGTGGGGCGGCGGGGTCTCGGCCTGCGCCACCTGCGACGGCTTCTTCTTCCGCGACAAGCACGTGATCGTGGTCGGCGGGGGCGACTCCGCGATGGAGGAGGCCACCTTCCTGACCAAGTTCGCGTCCAAGGTGACCGTGGTGCACCGCCGCGAGGAGCTGCGCGCCTCGGTCATCATGCAGGAGCGGGCGTTCAAGAACGACCGCATCGAGTTCGTGTTCAACGCGACGGTGGCCCGGATCGAGGGCTCGGACGGGCTCATGACCGGGGTCGTGCTCGAGGACACCGTGACCGGCGAGACGCGCACCTTGGCGGCCGACGGGCTGTTCCTGGCCATCGGCCACATCCCCAACACGTGGCTGTTCCGCGACACGCTCGACATGGACGACGAGGGCTACCTGCTGGTCCAGGAACCGACGACGGCCACCAACGTCGAGGGGGTCTTCGCCTCCGGTGACGTCATGGACCACACCTACCGGCAGGCCGTGACCGCGGCCGGGACGGGCTGCAAGGCGGCGATCGACGCCGAGCGCTGGCTCGCCGGCGGCGCCGGCCACATCGCCGCGGAACCGGCCGCCGAGCCCGAGACCGCCGACATCTAGGCCCCACGGACCCGTCACGCCCCACAGCCCGGCCGGCTACCGAGCACCGATCACCGACCACCCGACCCGATCACCACCGGAGGCACCCATGGGAGCCACCCCTGTCACCGCCGAAGACTGGAACCGCGAGGTCCTGGAGTCCGACCGACCCGTCTTGGTCGACTTCTGGGCCGAATGGTGCGGTCCGTGCAAGATGGTCTCGCCGATCGTCGACGAGATCGCCGAGGAGAAGGGCGACGACCTCAAGGTCGTCAAGATCAACATCGACGACCACCCGGGACCGGCCCGCGACTACGGGATCATGTCGATCCCGACCCTGATGGTGTTCAAGGGCGGTCAGCCCGACAAGCGCATCGTCGGCGCCAAGGGCAAGGCGCAGCTGCTGACCGACCTCTCGGACTACACGAGCTAGGAGCCCGACAACGGCGGCGCCCGCCGCTCGACCCTGCGACGATGCCCCGGGAGACCGCGCCCGGGGCATCGTCGTGCCGTGCCCGCGGGCCTACCCGGCGCATCGGCGAGGAGCGAGAGCGATGGAGACCGCGACCGTCTACGAGCTGATCGGCTACGTCGCCTCGGCGTTGATCGTGATAAGCCTGCTGATGGCGTCCGTGCTCAAGCTACGGGTGATCAACCTGGTCGGGGCGATCGTCTTCACGGCCTACGGGCTGTTGATCGACTCGCTGCCGGTCGTGCTCGCCAACGGTGCCATCGTCCTGATCGACATCTACCACCTCGTACGCATGCTCCGCGCTCGGGCGGAACACGCGTACTTCGAGGTCGTGGAGGTACCGACGGGCTCGCCGCTGTTACGCCGGTTCGTCGAGTTCCACGAGGAGGACATCCGTCGCTTCCAGCCCGACTTCCCCGGACTGCTCGATGAGCAGCTGGCATGGATGGTCCTGCGCGACGCGGTCCCGGTCGGGGTCGTGCTCGCCCGACGGGTCGGATCCGCCGACCAGACCGGTGGCCGAACCGACCACACCAGCGGCCGGGCCGACCAGACCGGCCGCCGAAGCGATGCCGCCGGCGGCCCGACCGATCACGCCGGCGACACGGTCGTGCTCGACGTCGACTACGTGACACCGGCACACCGGGACCTGCGCGCCGGCACCGCCCTGTACGGCGACGCGAGCCCGTTCGAGCGGCACGGCATCGACACGGTCGAGTCCACGGCGCTGACCGACGAGCATCGGCGCTACCTGCAGCGCATGGGGTTCTCGTCGCACGGGGACCGCTGGCAGCGCACGATGCACGACCACGGTCGGTCACGGGAGTCACCGATCGAGCCGTGACGCACGGGCATGCGCTCGCCACCGGCCCAGCCTTCCTCGGGTGCCCGCCCTCGGCTCCGGGCAGCCATCGACCCCACTCCCTGACCACCGCCCCCGCATCCGTCAGCGGCCTCCGCGGCCGTCGCGAGGCGAGCCTCGCCGGGTGCGTATCCTCCGTGCCCGTGGAACCCATCGGTCGTGGCAGCGTCGGCCCCGAGGTCAGCGACATCCAACGTCGCCTCGGGGAGCTCGGTCATGCCTGCGACCGCGACCCGGGGCTCTTCGACCCGATCACCGAAGCCGCCGTGCGGGCCTTCCAGCAGCGCCGCGGCCTCGCCGCGGACGGCCGGGTCGGTGAGGACACCTGGCGAGCGTTGGTCGGCGCCTCGTTCCGCCTCGGTGACCGCACGCTGTACGTCACGCGGCCCCTGATGCACGGCGACGACGTTCGGGACCTGCAACGGCGTCTGAACCGTCTCGGGTTCGACGCGGGTTACGACGACGGCTTCTACGGCCCCCAGACCTTCGAGGCCGTGCGCGACTTCCAGCTCAACGCCGGGCTCACGGTCGACGGGTTGGCCGGCACGAGGACGATCGACGTGCTGTTGCGGCTGCACCGCCAGCACCAGGAGGCCCCGGCCTCCGCGGTCCGCGAACGCGAGGCGCTGCGGCGTCCGATGCGCACCTCCATCGCGGGTGCCCGGCTGATGATCGACCCCGGGCACGACGTGGGCGATCCCGGGGCCCTCGCGCCGGACGGCACCCCCGAGCACGAGGTGACCTGGCGCCTCGCCACGGGAGTCGAGGGCCGGCTCGCCGCGATGGGTGCCCACGTGATCCTCAGCCGGGGCCCCAGCACGGCTCCGACGCCCGAGGAGCGGGCGGCGCAGGCCAACGCGGAGGACGTCGAGGCGATCCTGTCGATCCACTGCAACGCGAACCCCTCGCCGGCGGCGCGGGGTGCCGCCGCCACCTACTTCGGGACCGACGCCCAGATCTCCGACCGTGGTGCCAGGCTGGCCTCGCTGTGCCTCGACGCGATGTTGGCCGCCACCGGCACGGCCGACTGCCGTACCCACGCGTCGACGACCGCGATCCTGCGCGCCTCGCGGGCCCCAGCCGTGCTCGTCGAACCGGGCTTCCTCACCCACCCGGAGGAGGGGCCCCTGCTGTGTGACCCGCCCTACCAGCACCGGATCGCGGCGGCGCTGACCGACGCGGTGCTCCACTTCGTCGTCGGTGACACCGCGGTGGCGGTCGCCTGACCCCGGGCGAGGTCGCGGCCACCCCGCGCCAACGACGACCCGGCGCGCTTCGTTCACCAGCGACCCGGCGCGCTTCGTTCACCAACGAGCCGGCGCACTTCGCTGACCGGCAGGGCCGCGCGCCTCGCTCACCGGCGGGGGCGGGCTTCGTTCACCGTCGGGGCCGCGCTTCGGTCACCGGTGGGGCCACGCTTCGATCACCGGTGGGTCGGCGCCACGACCAGCGCCTCCGTCGGTCGCAGTGCGCCGTGAGCGAGGTTCACGACCCCGGCGCTGATCGCGGCGAAGCCCGCACCGAGCAGCAGCACGACGCTGGGACCCGCGAGGTCGACACCGGTCCCCGAGGCCGCGGCGCCCAGCGAGATGCCGAACACCACGGCCGTCTGCAACCACGACTGCGCTTCGGTCTGCGTGCCCGGTAGCGCGCTGTCGTCGAGCAGCTGGAACGTGACGATCAGCGCGGGCGCCAGGCACACGCCCCCGAGCAGGAGTGCGATGCCGAAGAGGACGAGGTTGCCCGTCGCCAAGGGGACGAGCAGCAGTCCGACGGCGAACAGGGGCACCAGCAAACGGACCCGCTGGACGAGGGTGCCGGGCCAGGCCCGCCCCCCGTAGACCAGCCCACCGACCAGGCTGCCCACAGCCACGGCGGAGAGCAGCAGGCTGCCCGCCGCCGCCGAGTGACCGGCCAGCTCGGCCACGGCCGGCACGACGATCTCGAAGACGCCGAGGGTCACGGCGAGGAGCCCGATCGCGACCGCGAGGAACCTGACACCGGGAGAGCGGAGGGCCCCGACCCGCGGGCTCGAAGCGTCCCTGCGCGGCATGGCCCGTGCCATGGCCGTCGCGCTGTAGCTCGCGGCGCCCGCGGCTGCGGCGACTCCGGCCAGTACGACCGACCAGGCCGGGCCGAGCGCGAGCGCCACACCCGCCGCCGCCAGGGGTCCCACCACGAAGCCGAGCTCGACCGAGATCGTGGACACCGCGAAGGCCGTCTCGCGCAGCTGACCGGTCGGGAACAGCCGGGACAGCAGCACCCGCGAGCACGCCGTCACTGGCGGGTACGCCGCGCCCGTCAGCACGGCCGCGGTGAGCAGCCACCCGACGCCCCGGTCTCCGAGCGCGAGCAGAGCCAGCACGACCGTGCCGCTCAGGTACAGCGCCGCGTCGGGGACCAGCACCTGCACCTGGCCGAAGCGATCGGCGAGCCGTCCCTGCAGCGGCGAGCCCAGCCCGACCCCGATCTGGTGGCCGGCGACGACCAGGCCGATCGCCGTGTAGGCGTAGCCGACGTCGCGCATCAGCAGCAGGATCGCGAAGACGATCATGCCGGGCGTCAGCCGCGACACCGTCGAGGTGAGCAGGGGCCACCGCGCATCACGGTGCCCGAACAGCTCGCGGTAGGCGTTCACGCGACCTCGCCTCCCGCCGGCGACCGGCGACCGACCGGGGCGACGGGAGGGAGACCCGTCAGATGTTCCCACGTCGAGAGACCTCGACGTTACCGTCTGTCGGCGGCGGCGACACCTGGTCGGGCACCGGCCGTCCGTTCGGGGCCACGCGCGGCACCGGCACGGGCCGGCGGCGTGGCACGTGCGCCAGCACCTCGTCCCAGGCATGCTCGAGCGAGGCGGCCCAGCGGGCCGTGCGACGGGCGTCGATCTCGAGCAGGGGCGTGCGTGGGTGCTCCCGACGCACCTCGAAGCCCTCGTGCAGCGCCCAGGTGACCGGCAGCAGGCACGCGCGCTCCCGCCAGCGCCGATCGGCGTAGAGCTGCACCCCCGAGCGGTCCCTGCGGATGGCCTCCCGGATCGCCGCCTGGATCAGCAGCCGTCCGAGCCCATGCTCCCGATGGACGGGACGTACCCAGACCGTGGCCAGCAACAGGGCGTCCCGGTCCACGCTGGGCACGAGGCTGCCCCTGGCCGCGAAGCTGCCGGCAGGGGCGAACAGAGCGAAGCCGGCGACCTGGCCGTCGACCTCGACGATCGCGCCCGGAGGGCCGCTGTCCTCCACCCGTGCCGAGACCCAGGCGCGTTTGCGGGCGACGGGTTCGCGCGGGCGGTCCTCGACCGTTAGCCCGCTGAGGACCGGCGCTGTCCGCGGTTGGGGGCACGGCGTCCCGAGCTCCCAGAACAGGCAGCCACGGCACGGATCCGGCAACCGATCGACGTCGGTGGAGATCAGCGGCGTGACCGCCCGGGCCATCGCGATCAGTCCTGCTCGCCCGGCGGGGTGGGCCCTGTCAGGCCAGCCCCAGCCGGGTCGGACGCGGAAGCCTGCGACCCGGGACCCTGGGTGCCGGGACCCTCGGGGACAGGACCTCGCGACCCGGGACCCTCGGACACGGGGCGCGACGACCCGGGGCCCTGCGGCGCGGGGCCGCCTCCGGTCGAGGGCCCG
>SKTG01000247.1 GCA_007118045.1 Nitriliruptoraceae bacterium | reverse complement strand
GTTTCCGAGCGCGCTACCTCGACGTGTGGCAGCTCGGTCTCGTCCGTCCGACCGAGTTCGCACCACAACGCTCACGCCGCGACATGGCGGTCGCGTAGCCCGCCGAGGATGTTCGCGTGAGCCGCCGGGATGTTCGCGTAGGCCGCCGGGGATCTTGGTCGCAGCCGCAGGGCCACCTAGGTTCGAGACGCGCCGACCGCGGGTACCGACGTCGAGCGCGCTCGGAACGGCCGCGGCACGCGAGGAACCTCGAGGGATGCGATGTCGAGCCGGCAGCCACGGGTCACGGCGGACGATCTCGCGCGGGTGCGGCTGTTCGGCGGGTTCAGCCCGCAGCAGCGGCAGCGCGTACTCGATGCTGCCGAGACATCGGAGGTCGCCCCCGGCACGACGCTCGTCGAGGAAGGTGAACCCGACACCGATCTGTACGTGCTGCTCTCGGGGGCCGCCAGCGTGAGCCTGCGCCTCGAGAGCGGGGCCCGCCTGGACGTCGGCACGCTGCAGCCCGGCGACAGCTTCGGGGAACTGGCCGCGCTGCTACGCGACCGGCGCAGCGCCAGCGTCATCGCCTCCGAGCCCTGCCGGCTCCTACGGATACGTGAGGAGCGCCTCCTCTCGCTCATCGAGGACGACGGGCAGGTCGGGCTCGCGGTCTGCCGCGCCCTGGCCCGAGAGCTGGCGTCGCTGCGCGGCGAACAGAACGAACTGCGAGCCGAGGCCACCTCGCAACGGTCGGTCACCACCGCGCGCGATGCCTCGGGGATGCGTGCCTATCTCGCCCGCTACTACCTGACGACGGCCCGGAACCTGCTGCGGCGCCAGCAGCTGCTGACCGCGTCCGAGCAGCCGGTCTACCGCGCCGACCTCACCGTCTCGGCCGACGAGGCCCGTTCCTGGCACGAGCTCTTCGGCGCCCCGGCCGACGGACCCGACGTCCCCTACACCTACCACGTGACCGCGTGGACCGCGCTGCTGATGGAGCTCGCCGAGGATCTCGGGATCAACTTCCGCAACCTCTCGCACCACCGAACCCGGTTGACCATGCCCTCCCCGGGCGGGCTCGAGATCGGCGGGACCTACCGGGTGCAGGTACGGACGGCCGAGGTCGTACCGCTGGCTGACGGCCGGGTCGAACTCGTGGTCGTGACGTGGGTGACGAGGAACGAGGCCACCCCGCCGGTCACGAGCACCGACACCTTCGAGGTCGCCAACGTCGATCGGACCACCCTCCGCCGGTTGGAGGCACGTCGCCCCCCGGACGCTGCGCCGGCTGACGCGATCTCGACCGTCGAGGGGGCAGGACCGGTCGACGAGGACCCACCGTTGCGGGAGCGTGGGCTCGTGCTCGCCGATGACCTCGGGGTCAGGTACGGACGCCTGTCGGGCAACCTGAGCCCGGCGCACACCAGTCGAGCCGGGGCCCGGTTGATGGGTCACGACCGGCCGTTCCTGCAGCATCTGTGCGTGCTGAACCTCGTCCTGCGCCAACTCACGGAGCTGGACGGCCGGGCCCCGACGCAGCTGGACGTGTCCTTCGACGAACCCGTCCACGCGGGCACGACGGTCGCTCTGCGGGCTGGAGCCAGCCACCTCGAACTGCTCGACGAGGACGGCGAGCGGCTCGTGACGGGGACCTACGTCGGGGCCGACCCCGACGCGGTGCGAACCGCCGCGGAGACCGCCGCGGCTCCAGGACCGACGCACGTGCGATCACGTGCCGTCGAGGGCGTCCCCGCCCCCGGGGACGGGGACGTGACCACCCTCGAGCACGAGCCGCAGGGTCACGAGCGGCGGGGAGCCGGGTCGAGCGAGCACGGACCGGACGATCGTGAGCCGCCGGAGGTCCGATCCGTCGATCGCGAACCGATCGGGCTCGACGTCGCCTCGCTGCAGCAGCTCCTGGCCGGTGAGAGGTCCGGGTTGCGCGATCGGGTCCGTTCGCTGCTGACATCACCCGGCTTCGAGCACGACCCGGACCTGTCCCGAGCGGACTATCGCGACCGGGTCCTCACGTGGTGTCGTGTCCTCGCCGACGAAGGCCTCGGGTTGCTCGCCTTCCCCCGGGACGTCGGGGGGCAGGACGACCCCGCGGCCGCGATGGCCGTCGTCGAGACGTTGGCGGAGCACGACCTCAGCCTGGTCACCAAGTACGGCGTGCAGATCGGGCTCTTCGGCGGAGCCATCCTCCATCTCGGCACCGCCAGGCACCACGAGCGCTACCTGCGCCCGGCCGGTGAGCTGCGGCTGCCCGGGTGCTTCGCCCTGACGGAGCTCGGCCACGGCTCGGACGCGCGCAGCATCCGCACCTCGGCGGTCTACGAGCCCACCACCGAGCGGTTCACGATCACGACCCCTGACGACGATTCACGCAAGGAGTACATCGGCAACGCTGCGGCGCACGGACGGCTCGCGGTGGTGTTCGCGCAGTTGCAGGTCGACGGGGTCGATCGCGGGGTCCACGCGTTCCTGGTCCCGATCCGCGACGAGCACGGCGATCCCATGCCTGGGGTTCGGATCGGCGACTGCGGCGCCAAGATGGGCCTCAACGGGGTGGACAACGGCCGGCTCTGGTTCGACCGGGTCCAGGTCCCATGGGAGGCGCTGCTCGACCGCTACGGCCAGGTCAGTGTCGACGGTGTCTACACGAGCCCGCTCAGCTCCCCGAACGAACGCTTCTTCACGATGCTCGCGACCCTCGTCCAGGGTCGCGTCACCGTCGGCCTGGTCGGCGTGAGCACCGCACGATCCGCGCTGACGATCGCCACGCGGTACGCGGAGCGACGTCGCCAGTTCGCACCGCCCTCGGGCCCCGAGACCCCCCTGCTGGACTACCGCACGCACCAGCGACGGCTCATCATCCCGCTGGCCACCACCTACGGGCTGCACTTCGCCCTGCGCGACCTGGCCGACGACTACGTCACCCTCCTGGAAGCGCATGACGCCGATCCTCGTGATCGGATGCAGCTGGAATCGCGGGCGGCCGGGCTCAAAGCGCTCGCGACCACCCACGCCACGGCGACCATCCAGCAGTGCCGCGAGGCCTGCGGCGGTGCGGGCTACATGTGGGAGAACCGGTTCGGGGCCCTCAAGGCCGACAGCGACGTCCTCACGACCTTCGAGGGCGACAACACCGTGTTGATGCAGTTGGTCACCAAGACCTTGTTGACCGACTTCAAGCAGCAGTTCGAGGACATGGATCCCGCGGCGATGGCCCGCTACCTGCTGGGTCGTGTCGTATCCGCGGTCATCCCCACCCCGGCGAGCCGCCGGACGGACGAGGCACACCTGCGCGAACGCTCCTTCCACCTCGAGATCTTCCGGGCACGTGAGCAGGTGCAGCTGACCGACCTCGCTCGCCGGCTCAAGCGGGCCCTCGAGGACGGGTCGGATCCACACTCCGCCTTCGTTCGGCACCAGACGCGCGTCATGGAGGTGGCCGGGTCCCACGTCGAACGCACCGTGCTGGAACGCTTCACCGCAGCGATCGAGGGCTGCCACGACCGGGACCTCGTCGGGCCGCTGTCCCGCCTGTGCGACCTGTACGCGCTCTCCCGCCTGGAACGACATCGCGCCTGGTATCTCGAACATGGCCTGTTCGCGGCGAGCAAGTCGCGCGCGATCGTCGGACAGGTGGACCGCTTGTGCGCCGAGTTGCGACCCCACGCGGTCGACCTCGTCGATGCGTTCGGCATCCCAGATGCGCTGCTCGCCGCCCCGATCGGGCGGACCATCCGGTGATCAGCTCGCCGGCGTCCTGCGAAGGGGGCGGCTGGAGATGTGCTCGACCCGGGTAAGCGAACCCGGGCACCGGGACCCGATCACAGGAACGCGGGCGCGCTGGCGACACCGATCGCCAGCAACAACAGCACCAGCGCCCCGACGAGGCCACGGCCGGCCAGGCGGTGGGCGTCAGCGGCGAGCTGGACCTTGCGGGAACGCCCGAGCAGCGCATGGCCCACGCCGAGCGCGGCCAGCGCGAGGCCCGGGTGGACGTAGGCGATCTCCGGTCGTGCGTCCCAGTACCCGCCGACGGCGTAGACGATGAGCCCGAGCAGGACCTGGACGTCCAACAGCACCAACGCCCCGCTGTAGGGAGCGCGCGCGAACTCGCGCCCGTCCTTGGCGTGCCGGAAGGCCGTCACCGCCGCCACGACCACCACCACGAAGGCGATGTAGCCCAGCCACATGTGCACGGTCGCCAGCAGATCGGTCACGGAGCAGGCCTCGGACGTGGGCGGTCACGGGAGTGGCCACGGAGCGTAGCGGTGCGGGCGGATCACCCGGTTTCCCGGCCGGCACCCCAGGCGGTCCACGGAACGCGGGCCTCCCGGCCTCGGATCACCCGCGGACGGAGGTGCGCCGGAGGCCCAGCCACCGCTACCCGCCGCTCAGGATGCGCGAGAAGGTTGGAGCCGCCGGCTACCCGCCGCTCAGGATGCGCGAGAAGGCCGGAGCCGCCGGCTACCCGCCGCTCAGGGTGCGTTGGAGCCGCCAGGTGCCCAGCGTGACGAGCACGGCCGCGAACGCCCCGAGCACCCCGATCTGTGGCAGGACGTCCGTGATCGTTCCGTCCCGACGGACGATCTCCGCCATGGCCTCGTTCGCCCAGGCATGGGGCGTGAAGCGCGAGACCACCCGGATGCCTTCGGGGAAGAGCTCCAACGGCACCATCGAGCCCCCCAGCGCCGCCAGACCCAGGCCGAGCCCGATACCGGCACCGCCCGCCTGGCTGTCGTTGCGCAGCGTGGCACCCAGCAACAGTCCGGCGGCGGCCGCGACGACGCAGAACAGTCCGATCACCGCGGTCGTCGCCAACGGGTCACCCCAGTTGACCCGGAACAACAGGACCGTGGCCACCACGATGTAGCCGGCCTGCATCAACGCGACCAGCAGCCGGCCGCCGGCCAGTCCCGCGACGATGCCGCGCATCGGCGTCGGCGAGGCCAGCATCCGATGCGCCACGCCGTACCGGCGTGTCTGGATCAGCGCCGACCCGCCCGCCAACGAGGTCAGGAAGGTGAACAGGAACAGCTGGCTCGAGGCACCCAGATCGAACTGCCCCAGCCCGGCGAACTCCTCACCGAGCTCGTCGGTCCCGACCGTCTCGGTCCCCACCTCGATGCCGGGGATCTCCCCGGCGAGCTCGTCGGCGAGCTCCCTGAGCTCGGCCGGGTCGGTGTCGAGCTGCCCAGCGGCCAACGTCGCCGCGTCTCCCGCCGCGGCACGTTCGGCGACGAGCGCCTGCACGACCGTTCGGATCGAGGTCGCGCTCGCATCGGGCCGGCCGACGAAGGCCACCTCGACGGGCGTGACCGAGGAGACGGCCTCGTCGAAGCCCTCTGGGACCACCACCCCGGCGCTGATGAGCCCCCGCGTCACGTCGTCGCGCAGCACCTCGGCGTTCTCGACGGCCACGACCTCGAGGCTGTCCGTCGCGTCGATGTCGGCGATCAGCGCTTCGGCGGCCTCGTCGCCCGACGGCGCGACGACGCCGACGCGCAGCTCGACCGACCCACCGAACTGGGCACCGATCAGGACCACGAGCAGCAGGGGGAAGACGAACACGAAGAAGATGTTCGAACGGTCACGCAGAAGGCGCGTGAGCTCGACGCCGGCGATGGCCACGACGCGCCTCATGCCGGCATCCTGCGTTGGAGCCAGACCGCCGGGACGGCGGCGACCACGGCGAACGCGAGCATCGCCCCGGCCGCCGGGAAGACGACGGTCCACTCACCGCTGGCGGAGAGCTCCGACAGTCCCCGGATGAACCAGCCGTGCGGCGATGCCGACGTCGCCAGGCGCAGCAGGCCACCCTCCGCCGGGAGCGGGAAGAAGACACCACCGAGCAGGCCCAGGACGACGGCCACCACCGATTGGAAGTTGTTCGCCTGCTCGGCCGTCCTGGCCACGCTCCCGACCAGCGCCATCACCCCCATGGCCGCAAGGACCAGGGCGACGATCAGCACCGCCACGCCCAACGGAGGACCCCAACTCGCCCCGAGCACCAGCGCACCGGTGACCGTGAGCACCGTCATCGACGCCAGCCCGACGACCAGTGCGCCCAGTGCCTTCCCGAGCTGCACGGCGGCCGGCGGGATCGGCGCGGCCAACAACCTCGGCATCGTCCCCTGTTGGCGCTCCTCCAGCAGTCCGACCACCCCGGACGAGACCACGAAGAAGACGAAGAACGACGCCATCCCTGCCGCGAGGTAGCTGACCATGTCCAGCTGCTCCTCCCCGGCGGCGACGAGCTCCTGGACGTCGATGACGGGGGTGTGGCCCTCCGCGGCGGAGGCGATCGCCTGGATGCGCTCCGGCGTGGGTGGTTGCCCGGCGGCGGTCGCCTCCACCGCGACCGCAAGCGAGATGCGCTCGAGCTGGGCAGCGAACGCGTCGGCGACACCCCGCGCGACCTCGCCCTCGATCGTGCGTCCCGCCGCGACCAGCACCTCCAGCTCGGCGCCCTCACCGGCCGCGACACCGTCGCTGAACCCGTCCGGGACGATCCAGGCGACGTCGAGTTCGCCGGACCGCGTCCGCTCCAGTGCGTCACTCGCGTCGGCCACCTCGACCCGCGTCAGCAGCCCCTCGTCCTCCAGCGCGGGCAGGACGCCCTCGGCGAACCCGGCCGCGACGTCACCACCGTCCTCGTCGACGACCGCCCCGGTGAGCTCGATCTCCCCCTCGTCCGGCAGGATGAAGGAGAACAGCACGGTGAGCCCGAGCGGCACGACCACGGCGAACAGCAGCAGGCTGCGGTCCCGGAGTCGGAGCCGGAGATCCTTGCCCAGGATCGTGACGGCCGCGCCGAACATCATCACCTCCCCGTCCGCGATCGCATCAGTCGCGGAGCGCGGCGCCGGTGAGGTGCAGGAACACGTCCTCGAGGTCCGGCTCGCGCACCTCGACCCCCGTGACGGTGGCACCGCTCCCGGCGACGGCGGCCAACAGGGCCGGGAGACGTCCGGCGGCGCCGGTCACCAGACAGACCATGGTCCGGTCCTCCGCGTCGACGGACCCGACCCCCTCGAGGTGCTCGCACGCGGTGGCCGCCGCCACCACGTCCCCGGCGACCTCCAGGCGCACCAGGTCCTGTTCACCGATCGTGGCCACCAGCTCGCGGCGGGTGCCCTCCGCGACGATGCGACCCTTGTCCACGATCCCGATCCGATCGCAGAGACGCTCGGCTTCCTCCATGTAATGGGTCGTGTAGAGCACCGCGAGCCCGTCGGTGGCCAGCGCCTCCACCGCATCGAGGATCGCGTTGCGCGACTGCGGGTCGACCCCGACGGTGGGTTCGTCCAGGATCAGCAGGTCCGGTTCGTGCAGCAGACCGATGCCGATGTTGAGCCGGCGCTTCATCCCGCCCGAGTAGCGATCTGCGCGCTCGTCAGCGCGGTCGGTGAGCCCGATCACCTCGAGGACCCGGTCGGCCCCCGAGGTCAGGTCCGCCCCGGTGAGACCGTAGAGCCGGCCGAAGAAGCGCAGGTTCTCCCGGGCCGTGAGGTCCGGGTAGATCGACAGCTCCTGCGGGACGAGCCCCACCATCGCCTTGGTGTCCGTCGCCGTCGGGGTCATGGGCCGGCCACCGATGAGGACCTCCCCCGCGTCCGGGCGCAGGAGCCCGGCCACGATCGAGATCGACGTGGTCTTGCCTGCGCCGTTGGGTCCGAGCAGCCCGTAGGTCTCGCCACGGGCGATGGCGAGCCCGACGTCGTCCACGGCGACCAGCGATCCGAAGCTCTTGCGCAATCCGCTCGCTCGCAGCACGTCGTCCACGGACACCTCCTCACTGGTCCAGGTAGCCGATCGCGCCGTAGCCGATCGCGTCGCTACCCGGTGCGCCGCTATGCACCTACCCGATGCGCCGTACCCGAGCCCGATGCGCCGTCACCCGAGCCCGATGCGCCGTACCCGAGCCCGATACGCCGTCACCCGATGCGCTCACCTCTCACCGTAGCCACAGGCCTCCGGCCCTCTCATCCTCCCCGGGGACCATCTCGGGGACCTTCGTTGGGACCACGTGGGTCCACCGCGGGGGTCCCACCCAGATCCCGGGAGCGAGGTACTCCAATCACCCCAGCAGCTGCAGCGGCGCTGCACCGGGACCGGGCCTACGGTTGCGCCCGACCCGAGCCGTGACTGCGCGGC
>SKTG01000193.1 GCA_007118045.1 Nitriliruptoraceae bacterium | reverse complement strand
TAGGCGGCGGGGGTCGTCGCCGTGGCTCGCCTGAAGTGCTGGCGCAGGTTGGCTGCCGTGCCCAGGCCGACGCGTTGGGCGATCACCTCGATGGTCAGGTCCGTCACCTCGAGCAGCTCCTGTGCGCGGGCCACCCGCTGGTGCTGGAGCCAACGCAACGGGGTGGTGCCGGTCAGCTGGCCGAATCGCCGCGCGAAGCTGCGCTCGCTCATCACGGCCATCCGGGCCAGTTGCGCGACGGTGACGGGCTGGTCGAGGTGTTCGAGCATCCACTCGAGGACCGGTGCGAGCGGGTCCCCGTCCACGGTGGGGGCGACCGGCGAGTGGGCGAACTGGGCCTGTCCGCCGTCGCGGTGGGGCGGCACGATCATGCGTCTGGCGACCTGGTTCGCCGCCTCGGCACCGTGGTCGGTCCGGACGAGGTGCAGCGCGAGGTCGATCGCGGCGGCGGTACCGGCCGAGGTGAGCACCTGGCCTTCGTCGACGTAGAGCACCTCGCCGTCGACGTGGATGGCCGGGTAGCGCCGTCGCAGCTCGTCCACGTAGAGCCAGTGCGTGGCGGCCGTCAGCCCGTCGAGGACACCGGCCGCCGCCAGGACGAAGACCCCCGAGCAGAACGACACGAGCCGGGCCCCGCGTCCATGCGCGGCGCGCAGCGCGGCCACGAGCTCGGGATGGGGGTCCCGGGGCCCGGCGGGGACCACGATCGTGTCCGCCCATGCCAGCGAGGTCAGGTCGTGCGGGGTCTCGAGGCGCCAGCCGCCGTTGATCTCGACGGGACGCTCACGGGCCACGAGCCGGTGCTCGTAGAGCGGCGGACCGAGCTCGGGCCGCGCCAGCCCGAACACCTCGCACGCCACGGAGAACTCGAAGGGGTTCGCGCCGGGGGAGAGCGTCGTGGCGACGCGGTGGGTGTGGGTGGTCACGGCCGGGCCTCCTCGGGGCTCGTGGGCCACGTCGCGGTCCTGGTGAGCACCGTACGCGGTTCCTCGACGGGTGGCAGGATCCTTCCGATACGTGGCATATCTGCCACTCGCCACCGGGCCGGCCCGGGGCCACGGTGTGAGCACCCGAGATGCGAGGTCCCGATGCTGCTACCCACCCCCCGACCCACGACCGATACCCGACCCACGATCGATAGCCGAAGCACGATCGATACCCGAACCACGATCGAGCGTCCCGAGCGGCGCCGGGCCGGCGCCGCGCTCCTCGATGGCCCACCCGACACGGCTCGGCTGCGAGCCCTCCTGCACGAGGCGGCGCGGCTCGACCTGGACGATCGCGACGGCTGGGAGACGTTGCACGCCAGCGCTCGACCGCACCTGGCTGCTCTGATCGAGGCCGGCAGGCTGCCGACGAACCTGGCACTCGACGCGGCGACGCCACCCGTGGTCACGGCCCGGACACTGGCGGTCGCGTGGCGCCGGCTCACCGCCGACGGGCGCACCGGGCGCTGAGCGTGCCGGGTCAGCCGGTCCGGGAGCGCGTCACCGGCCTCTCCGCGATCTCGGTGAGGAAGCCCTCGACCAGCCGGTCCACGTCGCGGGCCGCCCGGTCGGCGTTGGCCCGGGTGTCCGCGAGGAGCTGCTCCGGGTCGGGTGCGTCGTCGGTCAGCGCGTGTCCGCCGTCGGCACCGGCGAGCGCGAGCCAGTGGCCGATCTCGACCTCGGTGACCTCCGGGTGGAACTGCACGGCCAGGTTGCGGCGCAGCGTGAACGCCTGTGGGCACACCTGGTCGCGCGCGAGCTCGGTCGCGTCCGGCGGGATCTCGACGCGGTCCGAGTGCCACTGCATCCAGGGCCCGGTGGGGATCAGGTCCGGCCGATCGCTGTCGACCTCGCTCCAGCCGATCTGCGGTCGTTGCAGGGACGTGACCCGGCCACCGTGCGCCGCGGCCAGGGCCTGAGCGCCGAAGCAGATGCCGAGGACGGGGATGCCCCGTCGGTCGGCCTCCCGGAGCAGCTCGAGCTCGCGGTCGATCCACGTTCCGACCTGCGTACGGTCGTTGAGCGAGAAGACGGCGCCGAGCGGCACGACCAGGTCGAAGTCCCGCACGTCCGGGAAGGCGCCCCGCCACGTGCCGTCGATGATCGAGGTCGCCATCTCGGGCAGCTCGATCCGGAAGCCCCGGCGCTCGAGCGCTGCGCCGACGAGGGCGGGCTCGGAGCCAGGGTGGTGCTGCAGGAACAGCGCGCGCATGCTCGCTCCTCGGCGTCCGGGGACGGCGAGCGTAGGGGGCCGACTCGCGACTGTTCGGGTCCGAACGGTCCTGCTACGGTCGCGCCGTGCCGGCCGTGGGAGGACGAGCACGATGACCGCGAGCGAGACCGTGGTGGGAGCACCGGCGGCGGTCCGGGTGGTCGGCGATCGGTGGCTCGACCTGACCGACCCGGACGTCCACCGCGCCGGCGTGCCGCACGCGACCTTCCAGCGCCTGCGTGACGACGAGCCGGTTGCCTGGACCGAGGAAGCCTCGGGCAGCGGCTTCTGGTCGATCACCCGTTACGACGACGTCGTCGCGCTGAACAAGGACTTCCGCACCTTCACCTCTGAGCAGGGCATCCGCCTCGAGGAGATGGACGCGGAGGAACTGGCCGCCCGCAGGACCATGATGGAGATGGACCCGCCCGAGCACACGCGGCTGCGACGGCTCGTCCAGGGCGGGTTCACGCGCCGCATGGTCGCCTCGTACGAGCAGGCGATCCGGTTGCTGGCCCGGGCCGTCATCGACGAGGCCGTACCGCGGGGTCGGTTCGACCTCGTGACCGACGTCGCGCGCCAACTGCCGATGCGCATGCTGGGACGGCTCCTCGGCGCTCCGGAGGAGGACTACACGTTCCTGGTGGACCGGGGCGACGCGATGATCGGCAACTCGGACCCGGAGTTCACCGAGCACGTCGTGGACCTGATGGACACCGACGAGTTCCGCCTGATGCCCTTCCGCAGCCCTGCCGGACTGGAGCTGTTCGAGTACGCCCAACGGTTGGCCGACGAGCGACGCGCACAGCCCCGTGACGACGTGGTCACCAGGATGCTGGCGGACACGATCGACGGTCAGCCGCTGAGCGACCTCGAGTTCAAGAACTTCTTCACGTTGCTCGTCGCCGCGGGCAACGACACGACGCGGTACTCGTTGGCTGGTGGGTTGCTGACGCTGCTCGACCATCCGGAGCAGATCGAGCTGCTCCAGGAGCGACCCGAGCTGATGCCCTCGGCGGTGGAGGAGATGCTGCGTTGGACCTCGGTCACGATGCACTTCCGCCGCACCGCGACCCGCGACGTAGAGGTGCACGGCCGGACGATCCGGGAGGGCGACAAGGTCGCGCTGTGGTGGATCGCGGGCGACTTCGACGAGCGACGCTTCCCGGAGCCCTACCGGTTCGACGTCACCCGTACTCCGAACGATCACCTGGCGTTCGGGCGCGGCGGGCCCCACCGTTGCATCGGGGAGTGGCTGGCGCGGGCGGAGATCAGGGTCACGATGGAGGAGCTGTTGCCGCGGCTCGGTGACCTGCGGGTCGCCGGACCGATCGAGCGGTTGCGCTCGAACTTCATCAGCGGGATCAAGCACCTGCCGGTGGAGGTCGCGTCCGCGTGACGCCTCCGCCCCGACGCGTCACGGAGCGACCGCGACGTGCGACCGACACGGACCCGGAGGCGCCGGCTCGCCCACCGGTTCACCAGGGGAGACCATGACGATGGCCGATCACGACCGCATCCGGGTGCTCTGGCCGGACCACCTCGGGCTGGCCCGTGGCAAGTACCTCCCGATCCGGTACGCCGAACGCGGCGCGTTCCATTGCCTGTCGCTGTTCTCGCTCGGCTACGACCGGGAGATGATCCCCGCTCCGGGGACCAAGATGCTGGAGGGGCTGCCGGACCTGCACGCCACGTTCGACCTCGGGGAGGTCCGCAACGGTTGGGAGCCCAACACGGGCGTCGTCGTCGCCGACATCTCGCACCAGGACGAGCCGGTGCCCATGTCCTCGCGGCACGCCTTGCGCCGCGCCGTCGCCGACTGGGAGGCGCTCGGCTACCGGCCCAAGGTCGGCATCGAGCTCGAGGCCTTCATCCTCCAACGCAGCGACGACGGGTCCGCCTGGGTGCCGTGGGAGACGCCAGGGGGCTACGTGTACGGGACCGGGACGGCCGTCGACCCGATCGGTCTGCTCGACGAGATCATGCGGGAGGCCGAGGACGCGAACCTGCCGGTCGAATCCATCAACTCCGAGTACGACATCCCGCAGTTCGAGCTCACGCTGCACTACGACGACGCGTTGCAGGCGGTCGACGACGCGTTCCTGTTCAAGGTCATGGCTCGCGAGATCGCCCACCGGCACGGGCTGCTGCTCACCTTCCTGGGCAAACCGCTCGGCGACCGTGGTGGGTCGGGTCTGCACGTCAACGTCAGCCTGGCCGACGGTGACGGGAACAACGTGCTCAACGACTCCACCGCCGACGACGGCCTGTCCGGTGTCGCCCGTCAGGCGATCGCCGGCATGCTGGCCCACCACGAGGGCATGACCGCCCTGCTGGCCCCGACCGTCAACGCCTACAAACGGCTGGGTCCCTCGACGTTGACCGGCTACTGGGCGAACTGGGGGCACGACCACCGTGGTGTGACCGTCCGGGTGTCGCCCGAACGTGGGGCACCGCTTCGCCTCGAGCACCGGATGGCCGACGGTGCCGCGAACATCTACACCGCGACGGCGACGGTGCTGCAGGCGGCGCGTCTCGGCGTCGTCGGCGAGCTCGAGCTGCAACCCGCCGAGACACAGGACTGCCTCTTCGGTACCGACGCGACGCGGCATGCCCCCGCCTCGCTCCGGCTGGCGCTCGAGGCGCTGGAAGCCGACGACGAACTCGTCGACGCCGTGGGTCGCGGGCTCGTGGATCACTTCGTGGTCATCAAGCGGGCCGAATGGGAGCGGTTCTCCCGACACGTAACCGACTGGGAGCTGAACGAGTACCTCCCGTTCCACTAGAGCGTGGAGGATCCGGTCGTACCGACCGACGAACGAGAGCAGGAGCGTGGCATGAGCGGGGCACGGGTGGACGTGGCCGGTACCTCGGTGTCGACCGAGCACTACGTCGGTGGGCACCGGATCGGGTCTCCCAGCGGTTTCGTGGACCGTTCACCGATCGACTGGTCGTGGGAGCTGGCTGAGGTCGCGCGCGGTGACGCGGACACGGCGGCGGCCGCCGTCGGGGCGGCGGAAGCCGCATTCCCGGGGTGGGCGGCGCTATCGGTCGCCGAACGCGCCGGGCACCTGCATCGGCTGGCGGACGTGATCGACGCGAACGTCGATGACATCGCGCGGGTCGAGTGCCTCGACATGGGCATGATGCTGCGTTCGCTCCGGGCGCGCGTGATCGCGCGCGGGGCGGCGAACCTGCGCAACTACGCGGACCTCGCCGTCGAGCACGAGGAGCGCGTGTGGTCGTCCAAGGGCACCCGCAACCGGGTGATCCACCACCCGGCGGGCCCGGCGGTCGTCATCACGCCGTGGAACGCGCCGTGGATGCTGGCGACCTGGAAGCTGGCGCCGGCGCTGGCCGCGGGCAACCCGGTGATCCTCAAGCCGGCCGAGTGGTCGCCGCTCTCGGCGTCGTTGCTGGCCGACATGGCCGAGGAAGCGGGACTCCCCGCCGGCGTACTGAACGTCGTGCAGGGGTTCGGGGAGGAGGTCGGCGCGGCCCTGGTGGCCGATCCGCGCGTGCGCAGGATCTCGTTCACGGGCTCGCCCGAGGCGGCACGCTCGATCGGCGTGGCGGCCGCCCGCAACATCGTCCCGTTCACCGCGGAGCTCGGCGGCAAGGGTCCGTTGATCGTGCTGGACGACGCCGACGTCGACGCGGCGGCGCGCAAGGCCGCCGGGCAGTACGACGACGCGGGTCAGGTGTGCCTCGCCGGGACCCGGCTGCTGGTGGACGCATCGGTCGAGGAGCGCTTCCTGGAGGCGTTCCACCGGTACACCGACGAGCACGTGCTGGGCGACCCGAGGGACGAGGCGACCACCGTCGGCCCGTTGATCCATCCCGACCACCTCGAGCGCGTCCACGGGTTCGTGGAACGGGCACGCGACGCCGGGGACCGGATCGTGCGTGGCGGCCGGCCAGCGGAGGTCGGCGGTTCCGGGGACGGGCTGTGGTACGAGCCGACGCTCGTGGTGCCGGCGTCGAACGAGCAGGAGATCGTCCAGCACGAGGTGTTCGGCCCCGTCCTGACCGTCCAGACCTTCGAGGACGAATCGGAGGCGATCGCGCTGGCCAACTCGACCCCGTACGGGCTGTCCGGGATCGTCTACACCTCGTCGCGGGAACGTGCCGAGCGCGTCGGCGCCGCCGTCCGGGCGGGCACCGTCTGGGTGAACACGTTCCTGGTGCGCGACCTCACCGCGCCCTTCGGCGGCATGGGCATCTCCGGGATCGGGCGGGAAGGTGGGCGCTACGCGCTGGAGTTCCACGCCGACCTGCAGACGCTCCAGATCCTCGAGGAACCGCCGAGCTGAGCCGCGTCCGAGCGTGGCCACCGCGGGACGTGTTCAGTCGGGCCGCGTGCGCACCGCCCGGTACCCACGGACCTCGAGGTCGTCGAGCACCACGGCGTCGAGCGTGGCCGTGACGGTGTCGGTGACGCTGACCCCTGAGGACGTCGTCGCCGTGAAGTCGATGGTCCAACGGTCCGTCACCGTGATGGTGACCTCGCCGCGCTCCCGGTAGGTGTGGTGCACCTCGCCGTCGGGGTGGGGGCGGCCAGGTCGGTCGTAGGTGACCGGCGGTGAGCCGTCTCCCCAGTCGACCGTCGACTCGGCCGAGGCCGAGATCTCGACGCGGAAGCTCACCGCGCCGACCTCGACCGTCTCGGTCTGCTGGTAGGTCAGCTCGTGTGCGTCACCCGTGTCGAGGTAGGCCGGCAGCCCCGTCAGCGCGTGGCCCGGTGGCACGCTGGGTCGGGGGCGGGGGAGCTGTCCGGTGACCACGCCGCGGACGTTGTCGCGCACAGCGACGGCCGGGACGCCGCCGCCTGGCTCGCCGGGACAGTCCACGTCCGCTCTGGCGTCCGGCGCCTCGGTCCGTAGGAGCGCGTCCCAGAGTTCCTCGTAGTGGGCGCGGCCCTCGTGCCGCAGGGTGGCGGCGTGCTCGGACGACCGGGCTCGGACGTAGCGCCAGCCGCGGCAGATGCCGTCGTTGCGGTCGGGGTCGCCGGTGGCGAGGACCGGCTGCGCGACCCAGATCGGTCGCGGCCGGCGTTCGCTCCCGCGCCGGGTCGAGCGAGCCGGGTCGGTGCCGGCCAGCGACGAACCCCGGGAGAGCTCCGCGCCGAGTCCGCCACCGGCGCCCACGCGACCACCGATGCGGTCCGCGAGAGCCGGCTGGGCCGACAGGGTCACGAGGAGGCAGCCGGCGACGGCCGCGGTGGCGAACGAGCGACGACGAGTCCGGACCCTGCTCACGGCGCCGCTCCGGCGGTCTCGCAGGTCGTGGAGACGACGTCGGGCAGGGGCAGCGCATCCCACGACTCCTCGGGGACCGGCTCCGAGGTCGCGGTGTGGATCAGGCGGGTCATGTCCTC
Organism: Nitriliruptoraceae bacterium; assembly: GCA_007118045.1. Taxonomy (GTDB): domain Bacteria; phylum Actinomycetota; class Nitriliruptoria; order Nitriliruptorales; family Nitriliruptoraceae; genus SKTG01. Next base: position 595 of record SKTG01000193.1, on the reverse strand, counting down.
CACCCGCCACGGAGTGGGGTTGACCTCGTGCTCGACACCCGCGGGCGGGGCGAGCCTCGACAAGGAGACGAGGGCGCGCTCGTCGTCCGGATAGGGCTCGATCGCCGTCTCGGAGACGTCGTGACGGCCGACGGCCACCACGCACCCGGGCTCGGCGTGCAGGACCCGGTCCGTGTCCCAGCGCATGGTCCCGAACTCGTCGCGGTAGATGCCTCGCACGTCCGGGTCGTCGGCGCTGCGAAGCGCCTGATCGCCGACGTCGACCAGTCGGCGACCCGAGGTGACGGCGCGCAGGGCGGCCGCTTCGTCGTCGCCGACTCCCTCGCCGGGCCGGCGGGCGAGCACCGCTCGGAAGACCTCGGATTCGGTGGCCAGCAGCCGGTTCACGACCTGGTCCACGTAGGTCGGGTCGATGTCCTCCGGGTCCTCCGGGACCGCGAAACGTTCGTCACGACCACGCTCCGGTGTCCGGCCGCCCGCGGCGGCCGCCCGACCCGCGCGGACGGCGGTGTCGCGACCGGCTCCGTCGGGGGTGACCTCGCCGTCCGCGGACCCACGGGTGCTCGCCTCGGTGGTTGTGGTGCCCGAGGTGGCG
>SKTG01000058.1 GCA_007118045.1 Nitriliruptoraceae bacterium | reverse complement strand
CGTCGAACCGTAGGCCCGTGCCCGGCGTCTCCGTGGGCTGGACGGTCCCGTCGCTGACGACCTGGGGCTCGACGAGGTAGGGGTCCAGCGCGAACGCGTGCTTCTCGAGGTAGACGGGCGCGTCGGCGGCGCAGAGCACGTGAGCGCTCAGCTCGTCGGCGTAGTGGCTGCTGACCGGCAGTCCCGCGCCGTTGGCCAGGCGGATCGCGCGTAGCGCGGCGGTGATGCCCCCGCAGGTGATGGGGTCGACCTGCACGACGTCGAGGGCGTCGGCCTCCACGTAGCGTTCGAACTCCCGCGGGGAGTGCAGGCTCTCACCTGCCGCGATCGGGACCGTGAGTTCCCTCCGCATCCTGACGTGTCCCGCCACGTCCTCAGGCACGGTCGGTTCCTCGTACCAGTAGGGATCGTGTCGCTCCAGCCGTCGACCGCGTTCGATCGCCTCGTCGACGTCCCACGCCATGTTCGCGTCGATCATCAGGTCGACCTGGTCTCCCACGAGGTCGCGTACCGCCCCCACCCGCTCCTCGTCCTCGGCCGGGTCGTCACGACCGACCTTGACCTTGACGCCCTCGAAGCCCCGGTCGAGGAAGCCCTCGGTCTGCGCGAGGAGGTCCGCGAGCGACTTCGGGAGGTCGACGCCAGAGCCGTACGCCGGCAGGACCTTGTGGGGAGCGCCGAGCGTGCGGTACAGGGGCCGTCCCTCCGACAGGCCTCGCAGGTCCCAGAGCGCGATGTCCACGGCGGCGATGGCGAACGCGGTCACCCCCCCTCTACCGACGTACAGCATGCGCTGCCACATCAACTCCCAGAGATGCTCGAGATCGGCGGCGTCCTGCCCCATGAGCAGCGGCGTCAGGTCGTGGTCGATCACGGCCTGGATGGCACGTCCTCCGCGGCCGATGGTGTAGGCGTACCCGTGCCCGGTCAGCCCGCCGGCCTCGATCTCGACGGTGATGAGCTCCTCGGTCTCGAGCAGGCCGTGGCCGGCATCACCCACGTCGTCGAGCGGCAGGCGGTATCCGGCCGAGCTGACGCGTTCTATCTCCAACTCCATGCGATCTCCATGCGGCTTGCTGTCACGCCCGGTTCGAGCACCCGTCCACGGATGCGCCCTCGCGGGGGTCGGCGCCCACGCGGGGGACCGGGCGAGGTGCGACGCGTGACGACGTCACAGACCGAGCTGCTGGGGGAGGAACAGGCTGATCTGCGGGATGAAGGTCACGAGGAGCAGTGCCACGAACAGCGGCACCAGGAACGGCATCGTCCCTCGCATGACCGTTGGCAGATCGACGTCGGTCACCGAGCTCAGGACGTAGAGCACCAGACCCACGGGAGGCGTGAGGAGCCCGATCACGAGGTTGAGGATCATGATCACCCCGAGGTGGACGGGGTCGACACCGAACTCCACCGCCACCGGGAGCAGGACCGGCACGGTGATGAGCAGCGCCGCGACCGGCTCGATCAGCATCCCGATCAGCAGGAGGATCACGTTCATCAGCAGCAGGAAGATCAGGGGGTTCTCCGTCAGACCGAACATCGCGTCGCCGAGCACCTGCGGGCCTCGCTCGCGTGCCATGACCCAGGCGAACAAGCTTGCGCCCGCCACGATCAGCAGGATCTGACCCGTGGTCTGGGCGGTCTTGAGGAACGTCTGGAGGAACGCACGGACCGTCAGGGAGCGGTAGGCCACGCCCATGAGCACGATCCACATCACCGCCGCGGCGGCTGCCTCGGTCGGGGTGAAGACGCCCCCGAGGATCCCGCCCAGGATGATGACCGGCGTGAAGAGGATCGGCAGGGCCTTCACCGAGGAGGACAGCAGCGCCGCCATGGTCGGACGTTCCCGGCCGAGGTCCTCACGCTTGCGGGCGTAGAGGAAGACGTAGACGAAGAGCACCGCCGCCAGGAGGAACGCGGGCACGATGCCGGCGAAGAACAGGGCGCCGATGGAGACGCCCGCGGTGACGGCGTACATGATCGCGGGGATGCTGGGTGGCATCACCGGGCCGATCATCGACGAAGCGCCGGTCAGGCCGGCCGCGAAGCCGGCGTCGTAGCCCTGGCGGCGCATGGCGGGAACGAGCAACGAGCCGAGGCCGGCGGCGTCCGCGATCGCGGCTCCGGACATCCAGGAGAAGACCACGCTGCCGCTGACGTTCACGTATCCCGCCGTGCCACGGATGGTCCCGAACAGGTTGCCGAGAAGGTCGAAGAGCCGGTCGGCGATGCCCGAGACGTTCGCCATGTAGCCGGTCATGATGAACAGCGGTACCGCCAACAACGGGAACGAGTCCACTCCCGAGGTGATCTGCTGCATCGCGACGCCCAGCGTCTGGCCCTCGGCCATGACCACGTACATCACCGATGGGAGCATCAGCGCGAAGGCCACGGGGACGCGCAGCAGCAGCAGGACGAACACGGACCCCACCACGAGCGCCAGGGTCACGTGCCCATCCCCCCGAGCGGCTGCTCCTCGCTGGTGCCCGCCTTGCGGTCCCAGATGGAACGTCCTCGGACGAGCGCCATGACGATGTTGACCACGGAGTGCAGCATCAGCAGGATGAAGCCGACCACCACGGCCGAGTACCAGATGGTCATCGGCATCCCCATCATCGGTGAGGTGTTGCCCGCGAGGCCGCGGGCGAAGCGGAACCCCGCGGGCAGGAGCATCGCACACGTCACGATGACGATCAGGGCGGCGAAGACCTCCATCCCGACCCGGGCCCGAGGCCCGAGCCGGTTGCCGAACAGGTCCACCTGGATGTGTTCACCGTTGGCCATGACGGCCCCCGAGGCGACGAAGGTCAGCCAGATCAGCCCGAAGCGGGCGAACTCCTCGCTCCAGAGGATGGGTGTGTCGAACACGTACCGGGCGATGACCTGCGCCATCATCACCCCGGCCACCCCGGCGAGGAGCAGGACGCTGAGGCCGCGCTCTGCGGCCACCAGCCACCTGATCGGGCCGGGGTGTGGCGAATCTTCGACCCGGTTCGGAAGCGACACGGCTCAGGCTCCCAGCGCCGGCCTAGTAGTTGCCTTCGGCGACGTTCTGGTAGTCCTCGCTGAACTCGAACCCGTCCGAGAAGAACTCGGTGGCCGCCTCAGCGAAGGCGTCCGCGTCGATGTCCTCGTTGATCTCCATCTCGCCGGTCTCCCGCCACTCCTCGACGAGTTGTTCGTCTCCGTCGGCGATGCACTGGGAGACCTCCTCGGCCAGGTCCTCGAACACCTCCAGGAGCCCCTCGCGCTGCTCCTCACTGAGGCTGTCCCAAGCGCTCTGCGACATCAGGTTCTGCGTCGAGGACTGGATGTGGCCCGTGAGGTTGAGGTAGTCCTGCACCTCGTGGAAACCCATGGCCGAGATGGTCGGGATCGGGTTCTCCTGAGCGTCGATGACACCCTGTTGGAGCGAGGTGTAGACCTCCTCGAACTCCACCGCGGTCGGCTGTGCGCCGATTGCCTCACCGCTGGCGAGCATGACCGCGGAATCCGGCATGCGTAGGCGCATGCCTGCGAGGTCGTCGGGAGAACTGACGGGCTCGTTGGAGGTGACGTGTCGCGCGCCGTAGTACCAGGTGTTGAGCACCACCACGCCGGCTGACTCCTCGAGGTCGCCGAACAGCTCCTGGCCGAGGTCACCCTGGGCGACCTCCATGAGCTGATCCTCGTCCTCGAAGGCGTAGGCGGCATCGAACAGACCGACGCGCTCGTCCAAGGTCGCGAGGAACGACGGGCCGGCGATGGCCATGTCGAGTTCGTCGCTGGCGATCTGCTCCACCAGTTCGGATTCACTGCCGAGCTGAGCGTTGGGGAAGATCTCGGCCGTCACGCCGATGTCGGCCTCCTCCAGGGCATCGGGCAGCAGGTCGGCGCCGCACGCATGTGTGGGTGCGCTCGCCTCGTAGACGTGTGCGAAGTCCAGGGACACCTCCTCGACGTCCTCGGCCTCTTCGGCCTCCTCGGTGTCCTCGGTCTCCTCGACGTCGTCGTCGGTGTCCGTGGGGTCGTCGTCGACGCCGTTACAGCCCGCCGCGAGGAACAGCAGCGCGGTCGGGCCGGCGAGAAGCTTGAGCTTCGGCATGGATCCGCTCATCTTGGTTCTCCTCCAGACGTTGGTACCGACGGGTGGATCAGCTGACCTCGCGGGAAGCGGCGGTCGCGCGCACGTGCGCGCTCCGCGGGTATCGGCGCCCGAGCTCCAGCGCTGGATCGCTCCCAGATCCATGACCCTCACGTCCGCCGCGTGATGCGGGGATACTACTCGGCTCGTTGCCTCGGGGCATCGGTTCTCGGCGCGGTGGAGCCCGGGGAGGGGTACGCGACCCCGTTTGGGGTCGAAGGTCCCTTCATGGCGGTTGCACCTCCCCTGGTACGGGCGACCAACTCGGGGTGTGATGCGTCGTACCCGATCCAGTTCGCGGTCGGGGTGATGTCGATCCTGGGCTACCGCACGCGTGTGGCCGCACTGCTCGGGGCAGCGTTCCTGGTGGGACTGATCATCATCGGTGCCACCCGCTACCCGCCGTTCCTGCTCGGCATCCTGATCCCCGTGATCGGCCTCGACGGCGGACGCTACATCTCCGTCGACCGCGTCCAGCTCGGCGATGCCTACCGGCCTCGCTTCGGGCTGCCCATCCCCCAGGTGGCGGTCGTGCCGCTGCTCGTGCTCACGGCCGTGAACGCGGTCGCGGCGATCGGGACCGCGTTCGTCAGCGGCATCGAGCCGGGCGCCTACGTGGAGTCGATGCCAGCCATGACCACCGCGATGGTCGCCATCTTCTCCGGGCTGTTCGCCTTCGTCGGTTGGCTGCAGCTGCGACCGACCATGTCCGTGACGCCAGACGAGGGGGTGGCTCTGCTCGAAGCCGTGTGAGCGAGCAGACAGCTGATGGCGGGCCCGTTCCCCGGGCCCGCCATCGCCCGTCCGGCGCTCCCCGCGATGCCGTGCGGCCTACCCCCCGGGGGGTGACGGCAGGGCCTCGCGCGTGAGCTCGCTGAGCTTGCGTTGGATCCGGACGAGCAGCTCCCGGCCCTCACTGGTGGCCTCGTAGTAGCGGCGACGGCGACCGTCGACGAGCCGTTCGTCGCTGGTGAGGTAGCCGTGCTCGGCGAGCTGATGCAGGGTCGGGTAGAGGGTCCCGACGGAGATGTCGTAGCCGTGCTCGGCGAGTTCGTTGCGCATCCGCAGCCCGTAGATGGGGTGCTCGGCCGCGTGGTGCAGGATGTGGATGCGCATGAACGCGAGCTCGATGTCCCCCAGCACTGGCGGTTCGTCGGCCATGTCCCCTCCGTGCCGGCTGGTCATCCCTACGAGGGTGACCCACAGGTAGCCCGGCAGTCCGGCGAGCGGGATGAGCGAGATCGCGCTGACACGGGTCCAGATCAGGGTGGTGAGCGCGGCGGCGGCCAGCACGGCGGTGGGGATGTCGACGATGACGCGCAGGCCGATCTCGATGGCGACCGCGAGCATCACGCCGAGCACGGCGGCGGTCAGGCCCTTGAGCACCTTCGTCGCGGTCTCGGAGCGTTTGATGGCGGGCATGATCCGCCCGAGCAGCATCGCGAGGAAGAACGACGGGACGAAGATCGCGAGCGTGGCGACCACGGCACCCGGGAAGCCACCCAGGATGTAGCCCACGGCGGTGGAGACGGTGAACAGCGGACCCGGGGTCATCTCCCCGATCACGATCGCCTCGATCAGCTGCGGGGTCGTCAGCAGCCCGTACCGGTCCACCACGTGGCCACCGCCAGACGCTGTAGAGCGCGATCCCGGCGACGGCCCCCAGCGCGAGCACGATCAGTTCGTTGACGCCGAACAACCCGAGGCCGAGGGCGACCACGAACACGATCCCGGTGCGCACGTCGTCGGCCGCCTTCGGGGCGAGCTTGACCATCGCCACCGCGATGATCGCGAGCACGACCGGCTGGATGCCGTAGAACACCGCATCCATGACCGGCAGCTCACGGAACGCCACGTACGCCCACGTCAACGCCAGCGTGATCGTCGCCGCGGGCAGGATGAACGCCCACCCGGTCGCCCACACCCCGAGGTTGCCGCGCTGGACGTGACCGATGTGCATCGTCATCTGGGTCGAGTTCGGCCCGGGCAGCAGGTTGGTCGCGGCCATCAGGTCCAGGAAGTGTCGCCGGTCGACCCAGCGGCGCTTCTACACGACCTCCTTGTCCATCATCGCGATGTGCGCGACCGGCCCACCGAACGCGACCACACCCAGCTAAGGAAGCGCCGAGCGTTCGCCTCCCCGAGCCGAGCGCTCGCCTCCCCGAACGGGACGCCGCCAGCGCCGGAGTCGTGCGGGTCCGGCTCCGACGGGCGAGCGCCCCGAGGTCGCGATCTCGAGCGCTTCGGTTCGAACGAGCCCTGTGAGAGGCCGGTGGGAGCGGCTGTCGTCGTGGGTCAGCAGCAGAGGAGGCCGAGTTGAGCGAGTGCGTGGTGCAGGAACCACGTGCATGCCAGCGCACCGAGGGTCGTGCCGGCGACGAGCGAGCCGAGACGGCCGGGCAACACCGGCGTCGGGGTGGCGGCCGGCTGGCCGAGCAGCGCGCGGAGCCGAAGGTCGACCGCGGGCGTGAAACCGGCGACATGCTCGTGGCGGAGTTCTGGGAGGGCGAGGAGCGCACCGGCGAGGTCCCGGCGTTCGGCCCCATGGGCGAGTGCGTAGCGGTCCGCCCGGATCTCCCGCCGCGCCGCCGCGGCGGCGAGCCACTGCGGCCCGCTCGGCAGCCGACGCACAGCTGGTGCGAGCAGGTCGAGTCCCAGCATCCGTGCAGGGTCGAACGCCTGCTGGTGTGCGCGCTCGTGCAGCAGGACGGCAGCCAGCTGAGGCGCGGTCAACTGTTCGGGAAGCCGATGGTCGCAGTAGATCGTGGGACGGCGCAGTCCCGCGACGAACGCCGCGTCGCCGAGTTGTCCGCTTCGAACGCGCGTGCCGACCAGCTCCGCCGGTTCGGAGGCGGCGTCCAGCGCCCTCACCAGCCGACGGTGTTGCCTCGCCCGGAACGCAACCGCGCCGGCGAGGCCCACGACCACCGCCGTGGCCGCCATCCCCACCGTCACGAGGTGGTGGCCGGAGCCGAGACTGACCACGCAGAAGGCCGCCGTGCCCGCGACGAAGCTCAGCAGCGACCAATGGTCACGCATCGTCGGCGTCTCCCAGCTCATGCAGCTGACGGAGCAGTTCCGGGTCGGCGTCGTGCAGCGCCGACGCGAACTGGGCCAGGGCGACCCGGCCGTAGCGGTCGACGAGGTCGTCGACCTCACGGCGGCCGAGGTGCTCGACCAGCCTCGGCTCGGTGTAGCGGGGGTGGTACTCGTAACCGCGACCGCGACGGGTCCGGTCGAGCAGCCCCTTCTCGTGCAGACGTGTGAGCACGGTCATGACCGTGGTGTAGGCGAGCTGCTGCTCGTGGCCACGTCCGCCGTTGAGTCGTTCAAGCACAGCGGGGACGCTGGCTGGGGAGTCCGCCCAGAGGGCACGCAGCACCTCGTACTCGAGTGGGCCCAGCAGCCCCTCGGCGGTTGGTGGATCGTGTGCCACGGCGCCCCTTCTGCTCAAGTGGCGCTGGTCGAGGTCACCGGTTCGGACCGATCGGCGGGCCGGGGTTCATGACCGAGCTCCGGGGGGACACGATACGGCGCAGCGCCGGGAGCCGCCGAGCCCGGGGGAATTGCTCGCCGCGACCCGGGTGCGTTCGTCGGTCACGGACGGTCACTGGTCGTCGACCACGGTGAGCTCACCGATCATGCCGCTCTCGCGGTGGCCGGGGACCGAGCAGTAGACCTCGTAGGTGCCCGGCTCCTCCAGCACGAACGTCGAGGTGACGGTCTCGCCCGGATCCGCGTGGGCGACGTGCAGGTCGCCGGTGTCCATGGCGTGGGCCTCGTCATCATGCTCGCCGTGGCCGTCGTCACCTGCCATCCCGTGCTCGGCCGCGCCTTCGATCACCAGGTCGTGGTCGACCGCCTCGCCGGAGCTGAGCTCGACCGTCACCTCCTCGCCGGCGGGGACCGTGAACGAGTCCGGCTCGAAGGCGAGATCGTCCGTACCGGTGATCTCGAGCTGGGTCGTCGCTTCCCCGGAGTCTTCGGAAGCGCAGCCTGCGATGAGTAGCGCACCGACCGTGACGACACCGAGTCGGACCTGGAACCGTG
>SKTG01000407.1 GCA_007118045.1 Nitriliruptoraceae bacterium | reverse complement strand
GGTCCTCGGGCCACCCCAGCACGGCCGCGGGGGCGCAGCGGCGCGCGATCTCGGCCGCCGTGACGGGTCCGGTCGCGGCGTCGAGCAGCAGGACCCGCGGGACCCGCACGCCGGCGGACGCGACCTGGCTCGTATCCGGGATGGCGCTCCCCTCCGCGTCCACCAGCGTCAACGCGGGCGGGACGACCGTGGCCGTGTCGCCCTCGACCGGCTGCCAGCCCAACGTGCCCTCGACCCACCGCCGCACCGCCGCTGCCTCGCTACCCGCCAGCGCCAGTTGCACGGGCAGGGCCGCGGTCTCCGGTGCGCGCGAGACGTCGGTCTCGATGGACGGGGTCCCCTCCCCGCTCGGCTGCGCCATCTCGTCCGTCCCCGCCCCGCTTCGACCATCCCGCCACACCCTCCACCGGACGCTACGCCGACGGCACCCACGATCGGCGCGCGGCGACGGGGCACCTGTGGACGACCGTGCGTAGGCTCGTGGAGCGGGCCGCCACCCGCGGACCGCGTCACGGTCGAGGTCCACCGGTGCCGATCGTCCGGCGCACCACCCGCCGCGCTCACGAGCGCGGGTGCGCCTGCGGATCCAGTGTCGATCCGGTCGCCAGGTGGTGTCCGTGGTGTGGGGCGCAGCTGGCGTCCGCGGGAGCCTCCGACCGGCGACGCTCCGGGCAGGCCCGCCCCGTGGTGATCGCGACCCTCGCGTGCCTGCTTGTCGGCGGTGCGTCAGCCGGCACCCTGTTCGCGTCGGGGGACGCCCCACCGCCGGCGGCCGATGCCGGCATCGACCCCACGGCGCTCGCGGAACGGGCCGTCCGGCACGATCCGGTCTGCGAGCCCGCGGGATGCGTGGCGTGGCGGTCGCCTCTCGACGACGAGGTGGCGGCCGCGGGGCACGGTCTGGTGCTGCTGCTCGGGGACAGGTCGGTGCGGGCGCTCGACGGTGCCTCCGGCGCACCGCGGTGGTCAGCGGACGTGACGGACCTCACCAGCGGGCGCGGCTCCAGCGGGCGCGGCTCCCCCTCCCTCGGCCGAGCCGCCCTGGTGCCGGCCGAGGAGGGTGTCCTCGTCGTGACCCCCGGTGCCCTCGCCTGGTTCACGCGCGACGGCGCTCGAGCCTGGACCCATCGGCTCACCGGCTTCGTCGCCCGCGATGCGGCCGTACAGGGTGACCGGGTGGTGGTCCGCACGCGGAGCCCACGTGGGGCGGGCCCGTTCGGCCGCGTCAGCGTGCTCGATCTCGCCGACGGGACCGAACGGTGGGGACGCGAGGTCGCCGCGATCCACCCCGACGCCGCGGTCCCCGACCCGCTGCCCCGCCACCTCGGCGCCTCCCAGGTCCCCGACGACGCCCCGGTCCTGGTCACCGGGCCCGACCGCACGCTCGAGGCCCTCGACGTCGACGACGGCGAGCTGGTCTGGTCGACGCCGCTCGGGGACCCCCCGGCCCAGGTCCGACGCCGGGGCGGGGTGGTCACGCTGGCGGACGCGACCGGACGCCGGGACCTCACGTTGCGCGACGGTGGCCCGCACCGGACCGGTGAGAGCTTCCCGCCACGTGGGTCCGCCGGAGCCCGGCACGACCGCGCCTGGGAGGTGGCGCTCGCCGACGGGACGGTGCTCGGCGAGCACGACGGGCGGAGCCGACCGCTCGCCCGCGACGAGGGCCGGGTCCACCTGCTCGACGAGGAGCTCGTCCTGGTGGGCACGGACCCCGTCGTCGTGGCCGATCCGGACCGGGTGGTGGGGGTCCGCCTGCGTACCGGCGGCTAGCATCCACGTTCCGATCCCGACCGGACGCCGAACCGGGCGGGTCGATGGAGGCTGCCGGTGACCGAGGGTGAGCGCGAGGACGCGCTGCGGGCGGCCGAGCACGCCGCAGCGGAGGCGGCCTCACCGGCGGTGGAGACCGAGCAGCGCTACGCCCGCCCCGACGCCGACCGGCTCAGCGAGACCATGCTCCACCGGGTGGCGGTCCGCCGGACCGGCGCGACCGAGGCGGCCTTCTTCGACCTCGACAAGACGATCATCGCGCGGTCGTCCACGCTGGTGATGGGCCGCACCTTCTTCCGCGACGGCCTGATCAGCTCGGCGATGGTGCTCAAGACCCTCTACGCACAGGCCGTCTACCAGATCGTCGGCGCCGACCACGAGAAGATGGAGCAGGCCCGGCACGCGGCCCTGGAGCTGACCAAGGGCTGGGAGGCGGACCGGGTCCGGCGGCTCGTCCGGGAGACGATGGAGGAGACCATGGCGCCCCTGGCCTACCAGGAGGCGCTCGACCTCATCGCGGAGCACCGGCGCGCCGGACGCGACGTGTGGATCGTGTCGTCCTCGGGCGAGGAGATCGTCGAACCGTTCAGCGAGTACCTCGGCATCCCCGACGTCATCGCGACCCGTTCGGGCCTCGACGAGGACGGGCGCTACGACGGCACGCTGGAGTTCTACGCCTACGCCGCGGCCAAGGCGACCGCGATCCGGCAGATCGCCGAGACGCGGGGCTACGACCTCGCCCGCAGCTTCGCCTACTCCGACTCGATCACCGACCTGCCGCTGCTGACCACGGTCGGCCGTCCCACGGCCGTGAACCCGGACCGCGAGCTGCGCGCCGCCGCGGTCGCGATGGGGTGGGAGACACGCGACTTCCAGCGGCCCGTCCGTCTCCGTGACCGGCTGCCGGACGTGCCCGGTCCGGCCGGCCGGGTCGCCGCCGGCCTCGCCGCCGCGGCGGCAGGGGTGCTGGTCTACCGGTCGCTCGCGCGATCCTGAGGAGCCGATCGGGGCGGGCCCGAAGGCCCGCCCCGATCCGGTCCGCTACCGCGTCGCTCTAGATCTCCAGGTCGGTGCCCTCGAGCCACGCCTCGACGATGTCACGGTTGTCCTCGAGCCACTCGCGCGCGCTGTCGAGCTCCGCACCCTCCTCCTCGAGCACCATCACGGTCAGCTCGGAGAGGGCGTCGTGCTCGAACTCGAAGTTCTCGAGCGCGGCTGCGGCCTCCGGGTGGTCCTCGCTGAAGCCCTCGCGCGCGAGCGCGTGGATCTGGTCGGGCTCACCGAGGGCGCCCTCCGGATCCTCGAGGTCCTTCAGGTCGTACTCGCCGTAGGCCGGGTGGGGCCGCCACAGCGTCACGAGGATCGGCTCCTCGTTCTGGTAGGCGGCGTCGAGCTCGCTCAACATCGCCGGTGTGGAGCTCTCGACCAGCTCGAAGCTGTCGCCGAGGTCGTAGGTCGGGATCACCTCGTTCTGGGAGATGTCGGTCAACCCGGCGCCCGGCTCGATGCCGACCACGGTGCCGTCGAACAGGTCCGCGTTGTCGGCCAGGTCGGCGATCGAGTCGACCTCGTCGACGTACGCCGGCACCGTCCAGGTCAGCGGAGCGTCAGCGAGCCACTCGCCCAGGTCCTCGACGTCGTCGCCGTACTCCTCCATGTACTGGCTGTGCGTGTTCGGCAGCCAGGCGTCCAGGAACAGGTCGAGATCACCCGTCGCCACGCCGTCGAAGACGATGCCCGGGTCGAGCTGCTCCTGCTGGACCTCGAAGCCGTTGTCCTCGAGGATGACGTGCCACAGGTTGGTCACCGCGATGGCCTCCTCCCACGGCATCCAACCGATCGAGACCGTCTCGCCCTCTCCGATCTGTCCCGCGGCCGCCTCGTCGTCGGCGTCGTCGTCGACCTCCGCGTCCTCGTCGACGTCCTCGTCGGCTTCGTCGTCGACGGGATCCTCCTCGACGTCGTCGTCCACGTCCTCCTCGACGTCGTCGTCCGGCTCGTCGTCGACCGTGTCGTCCTCGCCACACGCCGCGAGCACCAGGGCCGCGGAGAGCGTGGCGACGAGCATGGTCATGCGCCGCCGCTGCTGCTCACGGATGAACCTCACCGTTCGTCCTTCCCCTCAGGAACGTTCGTCTCGGGTGCCGTTCGCGGCACACCACGCGGACGCACTCGCGACCGGCCCCTCGCTGGTCAAGTGAACCTCGTCCACCCCCAAACGTCGAGTTCGACCTCCGGGTCGGGGACGGGCTCGTCAGCCGCGTCCGCTGCCGACCTCGGACGCGCCGGAGGCGGACCGGTCCGAACCGTCGGCCCCGTCCTGCTGGCCCTCGCCGTCGCTCAGGCTGGCTTCGTCGGCCTCGTCCCCACGCGGCGTGCTGCGACGTCCCTCGCGACCGAACGCGGCCGTGACCCGGTCGAGGTAGATCGCCAGGATCACGACCCCGATGCCCCCTTCGATTCCCATCCCGATGTTCATGCCGGTGACCGCGCGGACCACCGTCGCCCCCAGGCCCGGGGCGCCCCCGAGGCCCGCGATCACGACCATCGACAACGAGAGCATGATCACCTGGTTGACGCCGGCCATGATCGAGGCTCGGGCCAGGGGCAGCTGCACGCCCGTGAGCACCTCGCGCGGGCGGGCACCGAAGGCCTCGGCCGCCTCGACGACCTCGCGGTCCACCTGCCGGATCCCGAGCTCGGTCAGGCGCACGGCGGGCGGCATGGCGAAGATAAGCGCCGACATGACGCCGGGCACCCTGCCGATGCGGAAGAAGACCACCGCGAGCAGCAGGTACACGAAGGACGGCATCGTCTGCATGAAGTCCAGAACCGGCTTGATCGCCGTGCTGAACCCCTCACGCCGTGCCGCCAGGATGCCCAGTGGGATCCCGATCACCACGGCGAGGATCGTGGCGACGAGGACCAGGGCAAGGGTCTGCATCGCCTCGTCGAAGCGTCCCATCCCGTCGATGAGCAGGAACGCGAGCAGCGTGAACAGGGGCAGCCCCCACGACCGCGTGGCGACGAACGCCAACACCACGAAGAGCACGGTCATCACCAGCGGCGAAGGGGTCGTCAGGCCCCACTCGGCGACGTCGACGATGCCCCCGACGACGTTGCGGATCGTGACGAACAGCCACCCGAAGGTCGTGGTCAACCACTCGATCGCGGTTTCCGCGCCGTCACCGATCGGGAGCTCCACGAGGGTGTCCTGTGCCAGGAAGGTCTCACGCATCGACATCGGCCTCCTCGTTCGACAGCGCCGCGAGCAGTCGGGCGCGGGGCACGACCCCGAGCAGTCGGCCCTCGTCGTCGGTGACCGCGATCGGGACGGTGTGGTGCGCCGCCATGCCGGCGAGGTCCGAGAGCAGGGTGTCGCGACCGGCCCTGGCGAAGTCGTCGACGAGCAGATGGCCGACGCCACCCGAGCTGTCCCGCCGCGCCCTGGCCAACCGGTCGTCGCGCGCGACACCCAGGATGCGGCCGTCGTCGTCCAGCACGTAGGCGCCGTTGTACTCCTGCTCCTCCAGCCAGTCGAGGACGAGCTCCGGGCGGTCCGTGCGGCGGAACGTCCGCCGCGGTGCCCGCATGACCTGCTCGGCGGTCAGGACGCGGGAGCGATCGACGTCCGAGACGAAGTCGGCCACGTACGCGTTGGCCGGGTTGTCGATGATCTCCGGTCCCGTGCCCACCTGGACGACCCTGCCGTCCTTCAGCACGCAGATCCGATCGCCCAGGCGCATCGCCTCGTTGAGGTCGTGCGTGATGAACACGATCGTGCGCGACAGCTCCGCCTGCAGCTTCGCCAGCAGGTCCTGCATGTCCCGTCGGATCAGCGGATCGAGGGCGCTGAACGGCTCGTCCATCAACAGGACGTCGGCTTCCGTGGCGAGCCCCCGCGCGAGACCGACGCGCTGCTGCATCCCGCCCGAGAGCTCCTCCGGGTAGGCGTCGCTCCGATCGGCCAGGCCGACCGTCTCCAGCGCCTCCGTGGCGCGCCGGCGTCGTTCGTCCTCGTCGACCCCCTGCACCTTGAGGCCGTAGGCCGCGTTCTCCCCCACCGTGCGGTGGGGGAAGAGGGCGAAGTGCTGGAACACCATCGACAGCTTGCGCTGTCGCAGCTCGCGCAGCTTGGCCGGACCGAGCTGGTCGATCCGCTCACCGTCGAGCTCGACCGTCCCGGCCGAGGGCTCGATCAGACGGTTGAGCATCCGGATCACGGTCGACTTGCCGGAGCCCGACAGCCCCATGATCACGAACAGCTCACCCTCGTCGATGTCCAGGTCCACCTCGGCGACGGCCAGCAGCTGTCCCGTCCGCTGGAGGATCTCCGCCCGCGACAAGCCCTCGTGCATCAGGTCCAGGGCCCGCTGCGGACGCGGGCCGAACACCTTGCTCAGATCACGGACCCGCAGGCTGGACATCGCATCAACTCACGGTTCAGGGGACATGGAGCCACCGTGCTCACGAGCCTCGCGTGCCATGCCCCGGTGACACGAGGTCCGCGCCGCCGGGTCGAGATGTCGGGGCGGGCCGATCCTTCGACGTCATCGCACGATACGACCGTCCCCCCGGTGGTGCAATCCTCGCGCGCCGTCGAGCACGACGGCTCGGGGGATCAGGTGTAGTCGCGGTGGTAGTCGATGCGCCCGTCCTCGGTGAAACCGAAGAAGCTCGCGCGCGGCAGGTCCGACCAGCGACGACCCGCCGCGGTGTAGGAGATCGTCCACTCCACCCCGAGCGAACGCTCGTCGGGGGACTCGATCACCCGGGACGACTCGACGGTGATCTCCTCCTTCCCGCCCAGCCAGTCCTTCAGGTACGCCTGGATCAGCAGGTTGCCCCGGTGGGGCGGGTTGTACGGCTCGAGGTAGAGCGCGTCGACCGCGTACAGCGTGGGCACGTCGGACACGTCGTCCGCCGCGAGCATGCCGGCGAACGTCTCCCACGTCTCCGCTGCGTGTCCCAAGGTCTCGTCTCCGTCGGACGTCGGTCTGACCGCGCCGAGGATAGTCGTGCCGGCCGGGCGAGCGGACCACGTCCTTCCAGGACGGGTCCGCCCCGTGAGCGCCGGCGAACCCCGTCGGGCAGACTCCGCCGGGTCCGACACCGCCACCTCGACGATCCGGAGCCAGCGTGACCGCGAACGACCTCCCAACCGGAACGGACGCGCCCCAGCACCTCAGGGACGTCGCGACGGCCCTGGCGGCGCGCCTGCCGGCGATCCGCCGCCAGCTCGAGGAGCTCGTTCGCATCCCGTCGATCAGCGCGCAACCGGATCACGCCGACGACGTGCGGCGCTCCGCCGAAGCGACCGCCGAGGTGTTGCGGGACGCGGGTCTGGAGGACGTCCGGCTGCTCGAGCTCGACGACGTGCACCCCTACGTCACCGGCTCGTGGCTCCACGCCGGCCCGGAGGCCCCGACGGTGCTGCTCTACGCCCATCACGACGTGCAACCGGTGGGGACGCCGGAGCGCTGGAGCTCCGCGCCGTTCGAACCGACCGAGCGCGACGGCCGGCTCTACGGTCGCGGCGCCGCGGACGACAAGGCCGGGATCCTGGCCCACGCCGCGGCGGTCCGCGCCTGGTTCGACGCGCGTGGCTCGCTCCCCGTCAACGTGAAGGTGGTGATCGAGGGCGAGGAGGAGATCGGTTCCCCCAACCTCGGCCGCTTCCTCGCGACCCACGGCCAGGAGCTGACGAGCGACCTGATCGTGCTCACCGACCTCGTCAACTGGCAGGTCGGCTGGCCCGGCCTGACCTACGCGCTACGGGGCATGGCGGACGCGACGGTGACCGTCCGCACCCTGGAGCAGCCCGTGCACTCCGGCATGTGGGGCGGCGCGGTGCCCGACGCGCTGAGCGCCACGGTGGCGCTGCTGGCCACGTTGCACGACGAGGACGGTGCCGTGGCCGTACCCGGCTTCGGCGACGACGTCCGGGAGCTCCCGGCCGCCGAACGGGCACGGCTCGAGACGTTGGACGCCGACCCGGAGGACCTGCGCCGCGACGTCCGTCTGCGCGAGGGCGTCGAGCTGATCGGCGAGCCCGACCGGTCGCCGCTCGAGCGCATGTGGATGCGCCCCACGATCACACCGACGGGCATGGACGTCCCGCCGGTCGCCCAGGCCTCGAACACGCTGCTCGCCGAGGTCCGCACCAAGCTGTCGTGCCGCCTCGCGCCGGGACAGGACCCCGACCGGGCGATGACGCGGCTCCGCGACCACCTCGAGGCCGCGGCACCGTGGGGCGCCGAGGTCGACGTCCACCTGGGCGAACGCAACGCCGCCTGGGTGACGCAGCCGGCCGGGCCGGCCTGGGAGGCCGCGACGGCGGCGCTGACCGCGGCCTACGGCCGGGAGCCGGCGGCGCTGGGCTGCGGCGGCTCGATCCCGTTCGT
>SKTG01000466.1 GCA_007118045.1 Nitriliruptoraceae bacterium | reverse complement strand
TCCCCATCGAAGACGGACGCGTACTTCTCGCCGAACATCTCGGTCTGCAGGGCCTGGTTGACGACCTGCTGGATCTCCTGCGGGGTGGGCCACAGGTCGCTGAGGAACACCGGCGAACCTTCCGCGTCGGTGCCGAGCGGCTCGGTGTCGAGATCGAGGTCCATGGTCCCGGCCAGGGCGTACGCGACGACCAACGGCGGTGACGCGAGGTAGTTCATCTTCACGTCGGGGTTGATCCGACCCTCGAAGTTGCGGTTGCCGGACAGCACGGACACCACGGCGAGGTCGTTGTCATGGACGGCCTGGCTCACCTCCGGGATCAGCGGTCCCGAGTTGCCGATGCAGGTGGTGCAGCCGTACCCGACC
This sequence comes from Nitriliruptoraceae bacterium, assembly GCA_007118045.1. Classification (GTDB taxonomy): domain Bacteria; phylum Actinomycetota; class Nitriliruptoria; order Nitriliruptorales; family Nitriliruptoraceae; genus SKTG01. Next base: position 7,888 of record SKTG01000466.1, on the reverse strand, counting down.
AGGTTGAAGCCGAGCTTGTCGAGGTAGGGCGTGAGTCCGGCCCGGTCGTAGTAGTCCATCACGACCTTCGACCCCGGTGCGAGGGTGGTCTTGACCCAGGGCTTGCGCGTCAGGCCCCGGTCCACCGCGTTCCTGGCCACCAGGGCCGCGGCGATCATGACCGACGGGTTGGAGGTGTTCGTGCACGACGTGATGGCCGCGATCGTGACCGCGCCGTGGTCGAGCTCGAAGCTCGTGCCGTCCGCGAGCGTCACCTCGGCGGGGGCCGAGGGCCGCCGGTCCGGATCGGGGGCGGGCTGCTCGGACGGTGCCGGGGACCCGCCGCCCGGTGCGGCGTCGACCGTCACCGGGTCGCTCGCGGGGAAGGTCGCGTCGAGGCCCTCGTCCAGGCCCTGCGGCTCCTGCTCACCGGTGTAGTCCTCGAGCGCCGCGCGGAAGGACCGCTTGGCGTCCGAGAGGGCGACCCGGTCCTGGGGACGCTTCGGGCCGGCCAGCGAGGGCACGACCGTCGAGAGGTCGAGCGTCAGGCTCTCGGAGTACTCGGCCTCGTCGTCGGGATCGTGCCAGAGGCCCTGCGCCTTGGTGTAGGCCTCCACCAGCGCCACCTGCTCCTCCGAGCGGCCCGTGAAGCGCAGGTACTCGAGGGTCTCCGCGTCGATCGGGAACATCGCGGCGGTCGAGCCGTACTCCGGCGACATGTTGCCGATCGTCGCGCGGTTGGCGAGCGGGACGGCGGCGACGCCCGGGCCGTGGAACTCCACGAACTTGCCGACCACGCCGTGCTCGCGCAGCATCTGGGTGATCGTGAGCACCAGGTCGGTGGCCGTGGCGCCGTCGGGCAGCTCGCCCTCGAGCTTGAAGCCGACGACCCGGGGTACGAGCATCGACACCGGCTGGCCGAGCATCGCGGCCTCGGCCTCGATGCCTCCGACGCCCCAGCCGAGGACCCCGAGCCCGTTGACCATGGTGGTGTGCGAGTCCGTGCCCACGAGCGTGTCCGGGTAGGCCTGGCGCGTGCCGTCCTCCGTCCGGTGGTCGAACACGACCCGGGCGAGGTACTCGATGTTGACCTGGTGGACGATGCCCGTCCCGGGTGGCACGACCTTGAAGGCGTGGAACGCGCCCTGGCCCCACCGCAGGAACTGGTACCGCTCCCGGTTGCGCTCGAACTCGAGCGCGATGTTCTGCTGCAGCGCGTCGGGGACCCCGAACACGTCCGCGACCACCGAGTGGTCGATCACGAGCTCGGCGGGCACGAGCGGCTCGATCCTGGCCGGGTCACCCCCGAGGTCGGCCATGGCCTCACGCATCGCCGCGAGGTCGACGACCGCGGGCACGCCGGTGAAGTCCTGCAGGACCACGCGCGCGGGCGTGTACTGGATCTCGTCCGAGGGCTGCGCGGAGGCGTCCCAACCGGCGAGCGCGCGGATGTCGTCCGCGGTGACCGAGTTGCCGTCCTCGTTGCGCAGCAGGTTCTCCAGCAGCACCTTCAGGCTGAAGGGCAGGCGCTGGGCACCCTCGACGGCATCGAGTCGGAAGATCTCGTAACCGACGTCCCCGACCTCGAGCTGGTCACGGGCACCGAAGCTGTCGTTGCTCACGGGGGCTCCTCGGGTACGGCGCAAGGCGGGGCATCCCGCGGGCCTGGCTGGCCAGCCTGCGGGGGCGAACACCCTACCCGACCGCCCCTCAGCCCCCGGGGCCGTGGGGGTGGTTCCGCAGGCGGACGTGCTCCGGGCCGAGCTCGGCGATCGAGGTCACCCCGACCAACCGCATCGTGCGGGTGAGCTCCTCGCCCAGGATCTCGATGGCTCGGGCCACCCCGGCCTCCCCACCCGCCATCAGGCCGTACAGGTAGGCGCGCCCGACCGAGACGGACCGAGCACCCAACGCCACGCTCGCGAGCACGTCGGCGCCCGTGAGCACCCCACCGTCGAGGTGGATCTCGGCGCGGTCACCCACGGCGGCGACGATGGCCGGGAGCTGCTCGAGCGGGGTGGGTGAGCGGTCGAGCTGGCGCCCGCCGTGGTTGGAGATCACGATGCCGTCGGCGCCCCGGTCCACGACCGCCTCCGCGTCCTCGACCAGCATCACACCCTTGACGAGCAGCGGCCCGTCCCACTGCTCGCGCAGCCACGCCAGGTCCTCGAAGGTCATCCTGGGGTCGAACATGACGTCGGCCAGCTCCGCGGCGGTGCCGTCCCATGCGGAGAACGAGGCGAACTCGAGCGGTTCGGTCGTCAGCAGGTTGAACCACCAGGACGGGAACAGCGCCGCGTTCCCGATCGTGCGCAGCGTCAGCGCCGGCGGGATCGTCAGGCCGTTGCGCACGTCACGCAGCCGGGTCCCGGACACGGGGGTGTCGACCGTGAGCACCAGGGCTTCGTAACCGGCCGCGCGTGCGCGCGCGATCAGCTCGCGGCTGGCCTCGCGGTCGCGCCACAGGTAGAGCTGGAACCACTTGCGCCCGGCGGGTTCGAGGCTGGCGAGCTGTTCGACCGAGGTGGTCCCCATCGTCGACAACGCGTAGGGGATCCCGGCCGCCGCGGCGGCGGGAGCCACCGCCCGTTCGCCCTCGTGATGCATCATGCGCGTGAAGCCGGTCGGAGCCAGGCTGATCGGCAGCGCCGACGGCCGGCCGAGGATCGTCGTCGAAGGGTCGACGTCGCCGACGTCGCGCAGCACCCGGTTGCGTAGCTCGAGGTCCCGGAACGTGCGTCGGGCCCGCCACAGGCTCAGCTCGTGGGCCGCCGCTCCGTCGACGTAGTCGAACACCGCCCGTGGGGTCCGGCGCCGGGCGAGCGAGCGCAGGTCGGAGACGGTCCTCGCCCGCGCCAGCCGTCGCTCGTTTCGGGAACCCTCGCGTGACGGGGTCCCGATCAGGCCACGGAACTGCTCGACACGCGGCAACTGTCGACGTACCCGCTCCGTGTTCACAGCGCCTCCCCGAGGTAGGCCTCGACCAGCTTCGGATCCTGCAACAGCTTCGATGACGGGCCGTCGAAGGCGACCGTGCCCGTCTCCATGACGTACGCGTGATCGGAGGCGGCCAGCGCCCGATGCGCGTTCTGCTCAACGAGGAGCACCGTGGTGCCGTCGCGACGGATCTCCTCGATGATCGCGAAGACCTCGTCGACGATCTGGGGGGCGAGCCCCATCGAGGGTTCGTCGAGCAGCAGCACCCGGGGACGTGCGAGCAGCGCCCGTGCGACGGCCAGCATCTGCTGTTCGCCGCCGGACAGGGAGCTCGCCGAGAGCTCACGGCGTTCGTGCAGCACCGGGAACCGTTCGAAGACCTCCGCGACACCGGTCTCGTAGTGCCGTGGCTGGTGCCATGCGCCGAGCTGGAGGTTCTCCGTCACCGTCAGCGTCGCCAACACCTCCCGCCCCTCCGGGACCTGGACCACGCCGGCCGCGACGCGCTGGCTCGATCGGCGGCGGGAGATGTCCTCGCCGTCCAACCGGATGCGCCCCCGGCTACGCACGAGGCCGGAGATGGCGGCGAGCGTCGAGCTCTTCCCGGCGCCGTTCGCGCCGATCAGGGCGACCAGGGCACCAGCCGGGACCTCGAGGTCGATGCCGCGGACGGCCTGCACCTGTCCGTAGGCGACCTCGAGTCCCTCGACCTCCAGGCCGGCGGCCGTACGTGTGCGCTCCGAGCCCTGAGCGTTCACTCCCGCTCCTCCGGCGCCGTCCCCACGTCGTTCGTGTCGGGTCCGCCGTCCGGCGTCGTCCCGGTCACATCGGTCGCGTCCGACGTTCCGAGGTACGCGCGGACGACCTCCGGATCCCGGGAGACCGTGGTCGGGTCACCTTGCGCGATGACCTGCCCGAAGTTGAGGACCACGACCCGGGTACAGGCGCTCATGACGAGACGGACGTTGTGCTCGATCAGCAGGACGGTCACCCCGGTCGCAGCGACGCGACGGATCAACCCGCCGAGATCGGTCGCCTCGACCTGGTTCATGCCGGCGGCGGGCTCGTCCAGGACGAGCAGCCGCGGCTCGCTACAGAGAGCCCGAGCGATCTCCAGGCGTCGCCGGTTGCCGTACGACAGGGCGGACGCCGGCTGGTCGGCCTGATCGCCCAGGTCGACCATCGCCAGGTACCGGTCGGCGCGCTCGCGGTGCATCCGCTCCGCGGACCGCGCCGCTGGCAGACCGACCAGCCGCGGCAGCAGGGTCCCCTCCGCGACCCGGTGCCCACCGACCATCACGTTCTCGCGGACCGAGAGCCCCTCGAACAGCTTCGTCTGCTGGAAGGTCCGACCGACACCGAGCCCGTTGATCCGATCGGGTGAGAGGCCGACCACGTCGCTGCCCCCGATCTCGACCGCTCCCTCCGTCGGGGCGGCGAGTCCGGTCAGCACGTTGACCAGGGTCGTCTTGCCCGCCCCGTTCGGTCCGATGAGGCCGAGGATCTCGCCCGAGCCGATCGTCAGATCGACGCCGTCCAACGCCTTGACCCCCCCGAAATCCTTCTCGACGCCGGACAGCGTCGCCACCGTCCCCTCGGGGGGCCGAACCGAGACCTCGACCGCCGCCGCCTCGGGCGTCGTGGTCACGGCCGGCGTGGCCCTGGGCGACGTCGCGTCGAGGCGGCGCCGCAGGCCGGCGGGCACGAGCACGCGTCCGACACCGACGAGCCCGGAGGGCAGGAACAGGATCACGCCGAGCAGCAGGAGCCCGTTGATCACCGGCCGCAGCCACCCGGCCTCGATGCCGACCTGACGCTGCAGTTCCGGGACGAGGGTGAGGAACCCGCCACCGAGGATCGGCCCGAGCCACTGGCCGAGGCCCCCGACGATGGCGTAGAGCAGGATGTCGACCGCCCGCTCGAACCCGAACTGACCGGGCGAGATGAAGCGGGCGTAGTGGGCGAACAGCACCCCGCCCAGCCCGGCGAGCGCACCCGACAGCGTGAAGGCGAACAGCTTGTAGCGGACCGTGTCGACGCCCATCACCCGGGCGGCGACCTCGTCGTCACGCAGCGCCGCCAGGCCACGACCGAGCTTGCTCGGCCGCATGCGGAAGAACAGCCAGGCACACAGCGCGAGGGCGAGGTAGATGTGCCACAGACCGACGACGCGCGGTATGGGCCGGAGACCGATGGCGCCCCCGGTGACGTCGAGGTTGAGCGCCGTGATGCGCACGACCTCCCCGAACCCGATCGTGGCGATGGCGAGGAACACCCCACGCAGGCGCAGCACCGGCAGTCCCAGCACGAACGCGGCACCGGCGGCCACGATCATGCCGATGATCAGGACCGCCGGGAACGGCAGCCCGAGCTGCATGGTCAGGATGGCGGACGTGTACGCCGCGATCGACGCGAAGGCCGCCTGCGCGAGGCTCAGCTGACCCGCGATCAGGACCGCGTACATGGAGAACGCGAGCACGCCGTTGATCCCGACGAAGGCGATCACGCCGTCGTAGCGCACCAGGAATTCCGCGAGCGCGCCCACCGTCACACCTCGCGGACGCGGAGCTTGCCGAACAGCCCCTGCGGACGGAAGAACAGGACCCCGAAGAGCAGCCCGAACGCGACGGCGTCCCGCCACCCCGAGCCGATCAGCACGATGCTGAACACCTCGGCGAGGCCGAGCAGGAGCCCGCCCACCATGGCGCCGGGCAGGCTGCCGAGCCCGCCGACGATGATGACGGCGAGGCCCTTGAGCTCAACGGCCAGACCCATCTCGACCCGGATCGAGTTGAACGCCAGGGCGAACATGATGCCCGCCGCGGCACCGAGCGCGGAGGAGAGCATGTAGGTGGCCATCGTGACGCGTTCGACGTCGACGCCCAGGATCCGGGCGGCTCGCTCGTTCTCGGCGACCGCTCGCATCGCGCGACCGAGCCGCGTGGACACCACCAGCCAGTTGAGCCCGACCATCATCGCCACGGCGATGGCGAGGATCACCACCTGGAGCAGGGAGATCGAGGCGCCGGCGATCACGAAGCGGGTCCCGGGGAAGGCGTCAGGGGGGAAGCGGACCGTCTCGGGTCCGAAGATGCCCTGCGCTCCAGCCACCAGGACGATCCCGAGCGCGATCGAGGAGATCAGGCCGGCGAAGTGCTCGTCCGGCCGCCCCCGGAGCGGAGCGAAGGCGATGCGTTCGATCAGCAGACCGAGCAGCGCCCCGGCGACGATGGCGCCCAGACCGGCGACCCACAGCGGCAGGTCGTAGGAGACGGCCAGGACCCACCCGGTGAACGCGCCCAGCATGTACACGCCCTGGTGCGCGAGGTTCAGCTGGTGCAGCACCCCGAAGACGAGCGTGTAGCCCAGCGCGAAGAGCGCGTAGATCGAGCCCAGGAACACGCCGTTGACGAGTTGCTGCATGCTGGCTCCGCGGGGAGGTCGGCCGGGTCGTTCGGACGTGCCTCACTCCAGCAGAGCGAACGATCCGTCCTCGACCACCTGGGTGACTCCCTCGTGCTCCGCGTCGCGGTCGTCGGTGAAGGAGAACTCGCCCAGCACGGTGTCGATCCCGCGGATCTCCGCGAGTGCGTCGCGTACGGCGTCCCGGTCGGCCGAGCAGGCGTTCTCGACGGCGGTGGCGATGATGTTCATGCCGGCGTAGGCCTGGGCTGCGAACTGGTCGGGCTGCCGCCCGGTCGCCTCCTCGTAGCTGGACTTGAAGTCCTCGTTGAGCTCGTCGTCGGCCGCCGAGTTCCACGCCGCGCCCACGATCACGCCCTCGGCGTCCTCGCCGGCCTGGTCGATGATCGCCGGGGAGTTGAAGCCGTTGCCGCCGACGATCGGCACGTCGAGGTCGAGCCCGCGGGCCTGTCCGATCAGCAGGGCGGCCTCCTCGGCCAACGCGGAGACCATGAGCGCGTCGGGGTCGCCGTCGCGCGCGACGGTCAGCTGCGCGGAGAAGTCGGTGTCGCCGGTCGCGAACGACTCGTCGGCGACGACCTCAACGCCCTGCTCCTCGAGCGCCTGGACGAAGATCTCGTAGCCCGAGACCGTGAACGCGTCGTCGTCGCTGTGCAGGATCGCGGCGCGTTCGATGTCGAACTCCTCGACCGCGGCCTCCACGGTCTGCGGGATGACCTGGGCCTCCGTCAGGGCGTTGCGGAAGATGTAGTCGCCGATGTCGGTGATGCCATCCGCCGTGGTCGATACCCCCAGAGCGGGGACGCCGTCCTCCTGGGCCACCGGACCGGCCGAGAAGAAGACGTTGGACAGTGTGGGGCCGATGAGAGCCGTGACCTCCTCGTTGCGGATCAGCCGCTCGTAGGCGGTGATGCCCTGGGCGGGGTCGCTGTCGTCGTCCTCGACGACGAGGTCGTAGGTCACACCTGCGTCCCGATCGTTGAGCTCCTCCGCGGCGAGCTCGACCGCGTCGGTCTGGCTCTCGCCGTAGACCGCCGCTCCACCCGTCTGGCTGAACACGATGCCCACGGGGACGGGTTCGTCCAGCGAACACTCGTCGTCGGCCGCCGCGACGTCGTCCCCGTCCGCGTCCTCGGGCTCCGCGTCGTCGTCCGTCTCGGGATCGTCGGCGCCGTCGGGCTCGTCCGCCTCATCGACGTCGTCGACCGCGTCCTCGTCCGTGACGTCCTCGCCATCGTCCGTGCCGCAGCCGGCGAGCAGCAGACCCGCCACCGCGAGCCCCGCCGTGATCCGTTCCCATCCGGTCCGCCGCATGTTCTCTCCGTTCGTGGTTCCCGCCGACACCGCTTCTCGTTCCCGACGGAGCCGCTCCGCGGTTCGCGCCGACGCCGTCGAAGACGTCCGTTCCGGGACGGCGCGATCGGACGCCCAGGATCGCTGTCGGCACCCACCCGGGCCGGGGTCCTCGCCGCCGTCGACCTCGTCGCGGGCCGTCGCCCCGGGTGCGAGAACGACGCTAGCACCCGGGTCCTCGGAGCCGGCATGATCT